>CBEULQ010000699.1:0-2219 GCA_965543975.1 uncultured Desulfocucumis sp.
CCTTTGCTCATGGTACCATCCTTCCTTTTGCCATTAAGTTAGAGTTCGTAAAGGAGCACGAATTAATAAACCTCCGTCCCATACCCAGGGACGGAGGTTTTCCGCGTTACCACCCTAATTTACCCTCCCCTTGCGGAGAGAGACTCAACAGGTACAAGAGATGCAAAATCTCCTATACCGTAAGCGCTTTAACGGAGCTCATCCCGTTTTTGCCTACCGGCCCCGGTAAAGACCTGGGGCTTTGCGCAAAAAAACTCCGGGGCCATGTTCCACCGGCTGGCCCGACGGGCTTTCACCTAATCCCGTTCTCTGGTGCGGATTACCCGGTGTACTCTTCCCCATCAAAATCTTTGGTCAATATTACAGGCTAATTTTAACAACGGCACCGGGCAGTTGTCAAGTTTTCGCAAAATTCACGAACTTATACAAATTAAACCATTTTTTAAAAAACTATTGACTTTTAATGGTACCATTGGTACCATTTAGTTGGACATGCTGTGTATTTTGTCGAATTCTGTAATATGTTTTTAAGAGGGGGAGTTTAAAATGAAATCCACTGGTATTGTAAGAAAGGTGGACGAGCTCGGGCGGGTGGTTATTCCCATTGAATTAAGACGGACTCTGGGTATAGACGAAAAGGACGCACTGGAAATCTATGTCGACAACGAAAAAATAATCCTGAAAAAGTACGAGCCCGCCTGTGTATTCTGCGGCAACGCTTCTAACGTACAGAATTACAAGGGTAAACTTGTTTGCCGGGAATGCGCCCTGGCTATGGTGGACAACGCCAAAGCCATGTAATTACTGAAAAACCGACTGTCAAAAAGCGTTGAAGCAAAACTAAATGGAAAACTTGCAAAAAAAAGGAGGATAGTTTCCTCCTTTTTGCAATGTGAGGTAAAAAAGTAAACATATATTTTTTGTAAGTATTCAGGTATTCAGAATTCAGCAGTCAGAATCTTTAAAAGTCTAAAGTCCAAGGTCTCCAGCTTTCATTGACTTTTGACCTTCGACTTTAAAGAATTCAAGATAATAAACCGTTCTCTCATTCTGACTCCTGACTTCTGACTCCTGACTCCTTAGCAGTTACGATCCCGTTTTTTGCCTTGACCATCATACTGTACAGTGCACGCCGGTCCATCCCCAGGCTGCGGGCTACTTTTTTAATGGCCTCTTTGCGGTTCATACCCGCAGCTTCCAGCTCAACAACCTGTTCTTCCGGTGTTTTATCCGCAGGAGCGCTATCCTCCAAAAAGAAAGATTCCGCCCCGGCCACCACCAGGGTAAATTCCCCCCTGGGAACGGTTTCTCTAAACAGGGTTAAAATTTCAGAAAGGGTGCCCCGACGGATTTCTTCGAATTTTTTTGTCAGTTCCCGGGCCGCAGCCGCCCGGCGGTCTCCCAGAACTTCCAATAAATCTTCAAGGGTGCTCTTTATCCTGTGCGGTGATTCATAAAGGATGATGGTCCTTTTTTCTCCCTTTAATTCCTCCAGCAATACCCTGCGCTGTTTGCCCCGGGCGGGCAAAAATCCTTCAAATACGAACCTGCCGGTGGGCAGGCCCGAAGCGACCAGGGCGGTAAGGGCGGCACTGGGGCCGGGCAGGGGTACCACATCCACGCCTGCAGCCACGGCCAGGGCCACCATTTCCTCACCGGGATCCGATATACCGGGAAGACCGGCGTCGGAGACCAGAGCTACGCTTTTACCGGCCAGAAGCTGCTGCAGCAGGTAATCCCCCTTGGTCTTTATGTTATGCCGGTGATAACTGGTAAGGGGAGTGTGAATATCGAAGCGGCTGAATAGTTTCATTGTCTGCCTGGTGTCCTCTGCGGCAACCAGATCAGCTTCCCCCAGCACCCTTAATACCCGCTGGGATATGTCCTCAAGGTTGCCTATGGGTGTGGCGCAAAGGAATAATTTGCCTTTTTCCTCAGGCAATTTCAATCACCTTCCGACCTCCGCAGCAGGGCGGCGCAAAAAAGGCACTGGTCGTTGCGCCTGGAGCCGAAGTTTAAGTTGCAGACGTGAAATCCACGCTCATACAGACGGGTGAGGTTGGTGATCCCTTCGCCGGTGGTTTCATCGGTTATTACTTCGCCGGCAGCAATCTCCACGCCGGTCTCACCAAGAATCAGACGGGCCAGTTCACCTTTAAGTTTCAAATTTTCATCTTCAAGGGTATGCACTTATTTTTTAATCTTGGACAAATCTCTGG
>CBEULQ010000700.1:0-2217 GCA_965543975.1 uncultured Desulfocucumis sp.
CTTTAATATTATCGTGAAGGAATGTCCCCAATTTATGTCCATCAACAATTATATAAAAGCCGTTACAACGGTGCAATACAATTTATGCAGGTTGACTAAATAATTATGCGTAAAACTCCCCGGTTCTTCTGTCCGGCACGGTATACACCCCGATAGGTACGGAAAATCCCTTTACTTCCGCTGTCCCCAGATATTTCAGCTCCCAGGGAGATTCCCCGCAAGCCTCCAGAACCCGCACTGATCGCTCACTAATAATCACCAGGGCGCCAAATGTTTTAGTGAGACCTTCCACCCGGGAGGCAAGGTTCACATCCTCCCCTATAACTGTATAGTCCATCCGCTCCGGACTGCCCACATTGCCCACCAGTACGCTGCCCGTGTTGATACCCACCCCAATTTTCAGGGGAGGCTCTCCTTTTTCCGCCCAGGAGCGATTCAGCCCGTCTATCACTTCCTGTATATCCACCGCTGTCTGGATGGCCCTCTGTACGTGGTCAGGCAGGTGTATGGGCGCACCGTATATGGCCATCAGCCCGTCACCCAGGTATTTGTCCAGTGTGCCTCCGTGGCGAAAGATGACTTCAGTCATGGCGGTAAGGTATTCATTAAGACGGCTCACTACCTGCTCGGGTGCCTTGTTTTCGCTGTAGGCGGTAAACCCACGGATATCCACGAACATTATGGTCAAGTCCCGGCGCTGGCCGCCCAGGGAAACACTGTCCGGATTGCCCATCAGCTCTTCCACCACCGCCGGGGACACATACCTGCTGAACAACGCCCGGGTTCTGCGACGGCCCATTTCCGCCTGTAAAAAGTCGGAGGCGGTAACCACCACGTAGGTCATGGAAATAAGCGCCAGTGGAGCGGCAAAATTAAGCCAGAGCCGGCTGTGCCACCATAAACCTAAAACCACAGCCCCGGACACCGTCACCACCGCCAGGGCGCCGGCTAGTCCACGCCAGGGGCCCCGGCCTCCTACCGCCAGAGCGGTTATCATGCCTGTAATCAATAAAAAGGCCGCATTTGCCAGGAGATTAACCGGCCGGTACCAGCGTCCCTCAAAAAAGCTCTGCACCGCCGAGGCATGAATCTCCACCCCCGGAGTTTCTATGCTGCCGCTTAAAATCATGTTTGAGGTGGTATAGGGTGTCGGCTTATCATCATGGGCCGCCGGTGTGGTAACCCCCACCAGCACGATTTTATCTTTAAACTCCTTTACCGGGTATTTTCCCCGGAGCACATCTGCATAGCTGTAAGTTTTAATAGTTCCCTGGGGCCCCCAAAAGCCCATCATGGCCCTGTTCATCCCGTCCACCGGTATCTTCTTCCGGCCTTCCACGTAGAGGAAGTCAGGCTCCAGCTTAAGCTGGGAGGGATTCACGCCCGATGCCGTCATGGCCGAGGCCAGGCTTAAGCTGGGAAAGGGTATTTCAAAGGTGTTTACATCAACCATGGTCACCCGGCGCACCACGCCGTCAATATCCGTCGGCATATTGACAAAGCCCAGGCCTGCCGCCCCTTCCATAAACTCCGGCAGGGGAGCCTGGAAAACCTGCTCCATTTCCCCGCTTTCGTTCTCTTCAAAGGAAAACTGGCTGGCCAGCACCACGCCGCCGTGTTCCGCTATGGCTGCTGCGAAGGCTTGATCGTCAGCAGGAGTTGTAGGGGCGTCAAAAACAATGTCAAATGAAACAACCCCGGCCTCTCTTAATTTTTCCAGCAATTGTGCGTGCACCGTCCGGGGCCAGGCCAGGGGGCCCAGATCCTTTATGGAAGCCTCGTCTATGGCCACCACCGCCACCCGCTCGCCCGGTTCACGGACCCCCTGCAACCGGAACCAGGAATCGTAAAGGGCCAGTTCCGGACGGACAAACAATCCCGCCACAGCCGACAGTTCCACCAGTATAAACAGCACCAGGGGTATCAGCCGGTTTTTATTTCTGGGGAAAAAGTCTGTTAACCATTTTAAGAAGGAGTGAAACGCCATTCTCATGCCTGTTGCACCTCATCCTCGCGTGCATTTATTAAAACAACAGCTTTCGCGCATGGAAATATTTTACCTAATTTTGTCTTTTTTCGACAGAATTTTAGAAATTCCTTTAGAAACAGGAAAAATTTGCATGCATTAATTGGTCAAGGTAAAAATTAATACAAGAAACCCCCCTGCTATATGCAAGGGGATTAAATGATCAACTCCTATACAAATGTTTTTTTATT
>CBEULQ010000701.1:0-2208 GCA_965543975.1 uncultured Desulfocucumis sp.
CCCAATTACAGGGAATTTGACGATACAAGACATTTTTACAGCCTCCGCAAACTGGCATTGGAATTGGGGAAGGGCGTTGAAGAACTTCTTCAGCCGGTGAATCTGGAAATTGCCGGGGAGAAAATATCCCTGGGGTGCGTATTGTGCGAGGATGGTTGGAGTGATGATTATTCGGTAAAACCCATCGAGGAAATCTGTTCCAACGGCCCGGTAGACCTTTTTATCAATATTTCCAGTTCCCCTTTCACCTTGGGGAAAAACAACAAACGCAACAGGGTTTTTGCCGGGCAGGCCGGAAAAACCGAAGTGCCTCTGGTTTATGTCAACAATGTCGGCATCCAGAACAACGGTAAAACCGTTTACACATTTGACGGTTTCAGTACCGTATACAGCGGCAAAGGCGAAGTATCATACTATTGCAGTCCTTTCAGACAGGCACTGGACGTGGTTGAAATAAATCTTTCCCGGGACGGTTACTGTACTCCTGCGGTGATTCCGCCGGATGACCGGGATACGGCCAGCATTTACCAGGCCGTGTCTTACGGGACGGAAAAGTTCCTGCTTTCCACTGGAATAGAAAAAGTGGTTGTCGGGCTTTCCGGAGGTATCGACTCGGCGGTTGCGGCCGCCCTTTACACGAAATTGCTGGGTCCCGGAAACGTGCTGCTGGTTAACATGCCTAGTAAATTCAATTCCCAGACCACCAGGAGCCTGGCCATGAAGCTGGCCAGTAATCTGGGTTGCCTGTATACCGTCATACCCATCCAGAAGGCAGTGGACAATACGGTTAAACAGATCAGCCAGACCCCCGTGGTGGACCTGGACGGCGGAAAACAATTCAATCTTACAATAGCCCCCCTGGTGATGGAAAATATCCAGGCCCGGGACCGCTCGGCCAGGGTACTGGCCGGAATTGCCGCCGCCTTTGGGGGCGGGTTTACCTGCAACGCCAACAAAAGCGAAATGACCGTGGGGTATACCACCCTTTACGGAGACCTGGCGGGTTTTTTCGCCTGCCTGGCGGATTTATGGAAGCATCAGGTATACGACCTGGCGGAATATCTGAACGACCAGGTATTTCAAAGTGAGGTTATACCCCGGGGGATAATTGACATAGTTCCCAGTGCGGAATTATCCTTTGACCAGGCAGTGGACCAGGGGAAGGGGGATCCCATAATTTATCCCTATCACGACTACCTGTTCCGGGCCTTTATGGAGCACTGGAACAGGGCCACGCCGGAGGATATATTGATATGGTACGCCCAGGGCGTGCTGGAAGAAAAAATAGGCTGCCAACCGGGTTTGGTAAACAGTATTTTTTCCGGACCGGCAGAGTTTATTGCCGATCTGGAGCGGTGGTGGAAGCAGTATACCGGAATGGGCGTGGCTAAAAGGATACAGGCTCCGCCGGTTCTGGCCGTTAGCCGGAGAGCGTACGGCTTCGACCACCGGGAGGCGCAGAACAGCGTTTACTATACATCGGAATATATAAGACTGAAAAACACTCTGCTGGGAGGATGACAAGTTCTTAAATAATGCAAAAAAGAATAAAAATAAACTTAAAGTAAGAGTTGAAAATCCAGTAATATGGTTTTTTGAGGTGATACAAAATGCAGACGCAAACAATGAGTCCTAGTCAGCTTCGAAGAGCTGGATTAGCAGCCCTGTCAAAATCTCTTGGACCTGCAGGAATGGCTCGATTTATCCAGCAATATGACATAGGTACAGGTGATTATACAAAAGATAGAAGTAATTGGCTCGATAACTTGAGTCTGGATGAAATAATTCTAGGTATTAATAAAGTGCCAAATGATCCGAAGGAATAATAATATAAACGTATGAAACCGCCTGAAATAGGCGGTTATTGCTTTTATCTCGCTAACAGCCTGTAAGACCCCGGCCTCGAAGGTCGGGGATAAACAGGCCATTAAGGATAGGGGACACACCTCTATTTAAAGCCTGACTTAGGGATGAGGAATGTCCCCAACTTATTCGAACTAAGTTCGCTCTAAAGGTTCGGTAGGGGAATAACCCCTTCCGAACCCAAGGCTCACTTATATTACCCAAATAAGTTAAAAAGTTAAGGGCTAGACCTCCGTTATACCTTATATATTTTTCCCCAGGGCATAACCTATAAATTTTATATATTCGGTAATGGGAATCAGGGCTTCTACTTGTTTCTTGTAGGCATCCCACACTTGATCATAG
>CBEULQ010000702.1:0-2206 GCA_965543975.1 uncultured Desulfocucumis sp.
GTGTGTCCCCTGACATGCGTTGGGGACATTCCTTCGTAAGTTTCGTTTAGAAGTATGAATCTTAGGTAGCCTAAGAAGGTGTGTCCCCTGACCTTATATTCATATTTCCGCACTATTGTAAAATATCCTTCCATACTGGTTGCCAACCCAATAAATACTACTCGACCTGGAGGATTACAGGCACCGTTATAGAACTATAATAAACAATTTGCCGCCTTAAAAGCCGGCGCAAAGTACTAACTTTTATTAACAGCAGGAGCGGAGCAGATTAATGCTAAAAGAACTTGATAATTTGTATAAAGAAATTGCCCTTTGCAGCAAATGCCCACTGGCCGCAGCAAGAACTAATCCGGTGCGGGACAGCGGCAACCCGGAAAAGGCGGCGGTGGTACTGGTGGGAGAAGCACCCGGGGCCAACGAGGTGAAATACGGTATTCCCTTCGCAGGAGAGGCCGGTAAAAAGCTAAGCGTTTACCTTGCCCTGGCGGGGCTCACCAGAGAAGACGTATACATAACTAACGTTGTCAGGTGCCGCCCCACAGCCAACGGCGGTAAGAGAAACCGGACCCCCACCAGGGAGATTCCGCTATGCGGAGCCTGGCTGAACAGTGAACTGGATATAATTCGCCCCAAAACTGTGGTGACCCTGGGAAATATATCTCTGAAATGGATTTGCGGAAAGGAATATAATATTGGAAATTGCCACGGAGAGCTGCTTAGGATCAAGGGTATGGCGGTTATACCCATGTATCACCCCGCTGCAGCCATATATCGCCGGGAGCTGGACGAATTAATCCGTGCCGAATTCGGAGAACTGGGAAAATATTTAAAGGGAAATGGGCGCTTTTAGTCGTCCATTTCCCCTTCATTATCCACTGCATCGATGAATTCTTCCATTATTTTCTCTGCATCGCCGCTGTTGTATGTCACAATGTTTTTCAAGTGCACAAATGAATCAAGGTCAATTTCCTGAAATTTAATGCCGATGCCGTCCCGGGCAGTCCTTACCACTTTCCCCTTTAATTCAATAGTCAGCCTTGATGTATCCCCAGCGAGTATTATTGTGATATCCACAAATTCATCCAAAAGTATTTTTTCGGGTATTCTCAGAAACATGCCCCTGAGGCTTAAGTTTTCCACTTCTCCCCTATATTCCATTTTCTTGTATTTAACAGAAGCCTCAACGCTAAAAGGAACACGGGTAAATTTCCTTTTTTCCATTCTATCCCTCCACATAAAACAGCATACTCGTCAATTTCTAAAACAAAATTTGATCATACATTGATTATCGTATATTTCGTAATAGGATCAACCAAATTAACGTTACTTTAAATTATAAACCTTGATACCGACTTTTGAAGTTTATTGGCTATATCCGACAACTCCTGGGTTGCCATGGCCACCTGCTGTATGGTGGAAGTTACCTGCTCGTTACTGGCGCTAAGCACCTGGGTTCCCTCGCTGGTTTGTCTTGCCCCCCTGGTAATTTCCTCAATAAGCGCTATGTTTTGCTTAACAGCCTCAATAATACTTTCAAGGGCAGCACCCGCCTCCGACGCTAACTGCACCCCTTCAGCCACTTCCGCCGCCCCCCGTCCCATGGACCAAACCGCAGTATCAACCCCTGACTGGATCTGTGCAATCAGCTGTCCAATTTCCTTGGCGGCGCTGCCTGATTCCTCGGCAAGCTTCCTTACCTCTTCGGCCACCACTGCGAATCCCCGTCCCTGTTCTCCCGCCCTGGCAGCCTCACTTGCCCTGCATTGCTTCTTTGAAATAAGCCCTGTCCGACAGGTTGAAGGTGGTGTCGTTGGAACCCGCGCCATTACCTTCGGCGTCTGTGCAATACACCAGTTCAAAATCGTTGTGCTTGTTTAACACCCGTTTTAATGCCGGAACATAGCCGGCAGGATCACCGCTGCGCACCTCCCCGTTTTCAGCCAGGGTATTAACCTCATTAACAATACCCTCCAGCCATTTTTCTATTATCCTGGCATTGTATCCCGCACTGTTGGCTGCGGCATTCGATAATTCCCCCATAACGATAACCGACACCTTGTGGTAGTTGATATATGAAACGACGCCGAGAGTTACGGCCATAATCAGGACTATAATAAAAGCCAGTCTGGTTCTAAGGCTTTTTAACATCTTATCTCCTCTTTTCTTTTCTGTAATATCATTCATTAATCTGTTTCTCCTGTGGTCT
>CBEULQ010000703.1:0-2204 GCA_965543975.1 uncultured Desulfocucumis sp.
CAAAGCTCTCAGATATGCGGCAAATTCCCTCACGAAGAGCCTCAAGTCCAATCCTCGATTGGAAATATCACCCAGCAGAACAAGGCAGTCCCCTGCCTTTCCGGCAATTATAAACTCTTTAAATTTATCCAGTACATCCCCCCGGACAGTACCCAGCATGCGGTGAACATCCTCCGGTCCCACCCGGCCGCTTCCCAATGAGCCAGCCTGATCCAGCATGCTTAAGGCATCCCTTAAGCCACCGTCCGCAGCTTTAATAATTAATTCCAGAGCACCCTCCTCAATTTCTATACCGCTACCTTCAGCCACTTCCTTCAGCCTCTGGGCCATCACCGGTGGGTTGATGCGGTGGAAATCAAAACGCTGGCAACGGGACAATATGGTCAGGGGAACCCTATGGGGTTCAGTGGTAGCCAGTATGAAAACCGCGTGACCCGGGGGTTCCTCCAGCGTTTTCAGCAGTGCGTTGAAGGCCGGGTCCGTAAGCATATGTACCTCATCGATTATATATACCCTTTTACTTCCGGTGGTTGGGGAAAACCTTATATTTTCCCGCAGTTCCCTGACCTCGTCGATGCCCCGGTTTGAGGCGGCATCAATCTCTATTACATCCATTGAGGTGCCGGCCTGTATTTCCAGGCAATTGCTGCAACCGCCACAGGGTTCCACACCCTGTGGGTCAAGACAATTCAACGCCTTTGCCAGAACCTTGGCGGTTGTGGTTTTGCCGGTGCCCCGGGGGCCGCAAAAAAGATAGGCATGAGTTACCCGGCCATTTTTGAGGGCGTTTTGCAGTGTCCGGACAATATGCTCCTGCCCCGCCACCTCCCGGAAGGTGCGGGGTCTCCACTGGCGGTACAAAGCCATGTAGGCCATTGTTTACAACACTCCGTTAGTACAGAAATCATTTATAGTAAAATTCTATAACCAAAAAGCCTTTTCCTTTATACAAAAATAAAGAACTGCTCCTGTCAGGAACAGTTCTTTAGTAATCTTGCAGGCCGTGCACCTGCCTTTGAATAATAACTTCCGGGCGTTACCCCTGCAGGTAGCTCGGGTCAGGCACCCTCGCGGCACCCGGAGGTATTCCCTTAGTGCTGCTTCCGTCAAGACCTGACACGGTTCAGGAGCCCCCGTCGCGCAAGACCCAACCGTCAACACCCCTTACAGGGGCCGGACCCCACAAGCTAAACCCTGGGGCAGGAATTCAACCCCGCTATAGCGGTTTGCGGGTTCAGGGCACCGCTACCTCCCCGTCTAGCACGGCCAATATTCAAATAAAATAAAATAAAATGGCGGAGAGACAGGGATTCGAACCCTGGAGGCGGTTACCCGCCCACACGCTCTCCAGGCGTGCGCCTTCATCCGCTCGGCCATCTCTCCGTGGATTCCAAAAAGTAAAACCTATTGTTTTAGTGGAAGCTTAATACTCCCAAATGACTGTGACTAGATTATTATACATATAATCGAGTTCCAATGCAAGTGTTTTTGAGATTTGGCAACCTTTCACCAATACGTGAATTGTCAGGAACGGCTTCCTAAACCAAGACCCGGGACAGCAATCTAGCCTCAACTGCCTCCTAGAGGTACGTCCCCGCATCCTAAGTATAACGAAACGCTTGACATTCTCCGCTATATTAATAATTGATAGAATTTATAAAAATTAAACTTTTTTACGCAATGCATCATTTATATATTATTTTTTGCATTTTGTATTTAAATGTGTCAACAAACATGTCTTTTAAGCAAAAAATAATGTTAATATAACTAATTGTTAAAAAAATACTTTACAATATGGCTACAATCCGTAACATTGCACATCGACATCAAGTTATAACATAATCAGGCCTCCCCTGTGACTGGAGCGCTGGACAGGCTAATAGTGAAAGGGGACACACCTCTATTCAGGTATTCAGAATATTTCAAGACGATAAACCGTTCTTTCATGCTGACTCCTGACTACTGACTCCTGAGTACTACTATTTAATTTCACGAAGGAATGTCCCCAAAAAACTGCCGGAGATTTTACTTTAAAAACAAATTTACATGAAATTTTCAAAACCCGATGAAACAAACAATTCAAAATAAAAGAGAGAAGGCCTGCAGCCTTCTCTCAATGGGCAACCATCCTCACAGTTGATTAACTTCCATACCTTCGCATCTACACTCCGTTCGGATTGAAACCAATTCTCCTCTTGAACCAC
>CBEULQ010000704.1:0-2196 GCA_965543975.1 uncultured Desulfocucumis sp.
AGATTCTACTTTCATTCAATTTTGTGCCTTGAGCACAGCGAAAGGAATGACACTTCAAATGAAAGAAAAAATTAAATGGAACGCTAACAAAAATGCCCGGAAGAATGCAATAAAATCTTCCATAGATTATCTGTCTGCCAGCGAGATAAAAAAGGTTGTGAACTTTCATAAAAGTTTTCCCCAGTATCAGTGTACACCCCTTAGAAGTTTGTCAAATTTAGCCGGTCAAACAGGGGTGGCGGGCATTTATGTCAAGGATGAATCTTACCGTTTTGGACTGAACGCCTTTAAGGTTTTAGGGGGAACATACGCCATCGGTAGGTATTTGGCGCAACGCCTCAAATTGGATATTGCCGTTCTTTCCTTTGAAAAGTTAAAGGCAAGGGAAATAAGGATAAAGCTGGGGGAAATCACTTTTTCTTCGGCCACAGACGGAAATCATGGCCGGGGAGTGGCCTGGGCCGCGCAACAACTGGGCCAGAAGGCCGTAATTTACATGCCTAGGGGAACTTCTCTCATCCGTTTGGAAAACATTAAAGCCACCGGGGCTAAAGCTTGTATTACAGATTTAAAGTATGACGATACGGTGAGGCTGGCGGCGGAAAACGCCCGAAAGCATGGATGGGTGATTGTCCAGGACACAGCCTGGGAAGGGTATGTGGAAATTCCGGCCTGGATAATGCAAGGTTACGGCACTATGGCTGTGGAGGCTTTGGATCAGTTAAAGGAGATGGGTGTGGATAGGCCGACCCATATATTCGTACAGGCCGGAGTGGGTTCCCTTCCCGGCTCGATACAGGGCTATTTCGCCTCTGTCTTTGGGGAGTTCCGCCCCATTACGGCAATTGTGGAGCCCAACCAGGCCGACTGTAATTATAAATCCGCCCTGGCCGGAGACGGAAGACCAAGGGCTGTCACCGGAAAAATGAATACCATAATGGCCGGTCTGGCCTGTGGGGAGCCCAACCCCTTAAGCTGGAGCATTATGTGGGATTACAGCGATATGTTCATTTCCTGTCCGGATTATGTGGCTGCAAAGGGTATGAGGATTTTGGGTAATCCTTTGGGAGACGACCCCAGGGTCATTTCCGGAGAATCGGGCGCTGTGACCACAGGTATTTTAATTTCCATACTGCAAAATGAAAAATTGAAAGAGTTAAGGGATTCGCTTAAGCTCGATGAGAATTCAAGAATACTGATATTTAATACCGAAGGAGATACCGACCCGGAGAATTACAGACAAATCGTATGGGACGGGAAATGTCCAAGTTATGATTTAGCCCCATAGGGACTGGCTTTTAAGTCTTTGATTCCACTCTTTCTGGCGTTATTTCTGGTCATGGCATTAATCATTAGTTTCACCGCCCAGGGGGGCAGGGGTATTGTCGACCGATTTTCCAATACTAAAGTTTCAACCTCTATTAGACCGCCATTAACAATTTTTTCAACCGTCTGGTCCAGTGCTGACCGGATTCCTTTGGTCATACTGCCCATGGCCTCCAAGGGCTGGCCGCTAATGGGGGAGGTACCGCCAAAACTCAAACAACCACACCATTCCATTCCCATCTCCCGGGCGAAACACCGGCACATCTCCAAACTTGGCCTGCGCTGCTGAAGTTCCGGGTAACCGGAATGGATAATGGCTAAGATCTTCCTTCCTTTCAGGGCATTTCGGCCAACCCTTTCCCTTATTTCTTCCAGTAAATGAATTAACGGGGCCGGGAGAAGGTCTACGTAAACCGGGGTAGATACAATCAAAAGTTCACTTTCCATCATATCTTTCAAAAAAACAGCCTGCTCGTGGGGTTTATTATACATACGGAGAGCATAGTGGCTGATAACCGGTATTCCCCGGGGAATAAACTGCTGAGCAAGGTAGTTGACCATGGATGCCGAGGTGCTTTTTTCTCCCCGGTTGCTTCCGATTAATGACACTATCTTCATTTCAGCCCAACTCCTTTAATCCCTGCTCTATCTGATTTTTTACATCGCCGAGTTCATCATTTCCCGTGATAATAACGGCTGCATAACGGTCTATAAGCAGATTAACAGCATTCCGTTCCGTAACATTTCGAAAGGTTTTTTGTTCTTGATAGTTTTCCTCCCCCATGATACCTACGGTCATTAGAGAAGGCATGGGCTTATACCGGTTCTCATGGTGAAGCTCCGTCCGGTGAACTGTAAAGAAAGCAGTTT
>CBEULQ010000705.1:0-2195 GCA_965543975.1 uncultured Desulfocucumis sp.
AAAAATACTTTTATATAATTGTTAAATTTTAAAAGGAAGTGTTTGTTTTGAAACAAATACTGGAAAGGCTTCATGAGGCATCACTGCAAATACTGGAAACGACCGGGATAAAGCTTTTTCATCCCGAAATTTTGAGGATGGTTCAAAAAAAAGGGGTTAAAGTAATTGGACAAACCGCTTTTTTTTCTCCCAATCTTCCTAAGGGAACCAATCCTGACCAGGAGTTACTTAGTAATATCAATAAAAAAAAGGAAGAGATGTTAGCAGAGTATTGTCCGCCCAAGCTGCCTCGAAAAGTCTTTTCCCGGCTAAAAGAGTACCTGGCTTGAGAAAGTTAGGAACAGCGATTTTTTGAAAAAGTACTGTCCTCAAAGCTGTAATAACAAAGTGTTTCAAGGACGAAGTAAGAAAAATTGATTTCATTTTATCGGAAGGAGGTTTCTGTTTCCTGTAACTCGCAATTATTAAACCCTATTAATTGGGGACATTCCTCGGCGTGATAGGAATGCCTGATATAGAGGCGTGTCCCCTGACCTTGTAAAGGAGCTGGTGACATGGATAATTCTGCAATCTTGGATTTGTTGGTGGGTGGTATTTTAAGAGGGGGAATGTATGTACTTATGGCCATGGGTCTTTCCTTGGTATTTGGGGTGATGAAAATCCCTAATTTCGCCCATGGTGAATTTTATATGTTAGGTGCTTACTTTATATATTTTGCTTGCGCCGTATGGGGTCTCCCGCCGGCCTTAGCTATTATGGTTGCCGGACTGGGAGGATTTGTGGCTGGCGGTGTAATGGAAAAAGTCACCTTTTATCCATTGAGAAAAAGGTCTCGGGGAGACTGGATCATGAATAGTTTCTTGGTTACAGCAGGTCTTTCTTTTATTTTGCAAAATTTAACCCAAGCATTGCTAGGAGCTGATTTTAAAGGAGTTCCCCAATATTGGGGCGGGTCTATTAATTGGTTTTCAGGACTAAATATTTCAATGGACCGGGCTGTAGGATTCTTAATTGCTATGGTATCAGTAGCAGTATTCTGGTTGTTTTTAAAAAAGACCAAGACGGGAAATGCAATTTGGGCAGTTTCCGAGCATGAGACAGGCGCGATGCTCATGGGGATTGAACTCAATAAAATCCATACGTTAACATTTGCTTTAAGTAGTATGCTGGCTGCCATTGCCGGGGCGGCTTTGCTATCAATAATTCCCGCCTATCCAACTATGGGTTTGCAGCCTTTATATAAATCCTGGTTTGTGGTGATTCTGGTCGGCCTGGGTAATATTCAAGCCACCATTATCGGGGGGTTTCTTGTCGGACTAATAGAAGCGGTAACATCATTTAGTTTGGGAGCTATGTGGCAGGACGTAGTTAGTCTCTCCATTATTATTTTAGTGTTGCTGTTTAAACCTACCGGTTTATTCGGGAAAAAATTGAAGGTATAGGAGGTGATAAATATGAGTATCCAAAAGACGTTGGAAATAGGGTATGCTAAAAGTTTAAAAAATAATTTGGAAAAAGTCGGACTGTCACCTCTGGTAATAGCAATGTTTCTCTTGCTGGGATTTGCTCCATATCTGACTGCAGATGAATTCATTCTTCGTTTGTTAGTTATTAGTTAAATGTTTGGAACATTGGCTATGGGGTTTGATTTATCTGCCGGTTATATTAATGTAGCTAACTGGGGATATTCGGGGCTGATGGGGTTAGGAGCATATACTTCTGCTCTGCTCCTGATAAAAATGGGGATCTCACCCTGGATCGGAACTATTGCCGGTGCTTTTATGGCGGCCATATTAGGATTATTTATTGGATTGCTTACTCTTAAAATGGATGGAATGTTTGCCGCTATCCTTGCGTGGTTTATAGGTTTAATCCTTATGGCCCTTACCACTTCTCTGACGGATTTTACCAGGGGAGCTCTGGGTTTAAATGTTGATTTATACTTTAATACAGGTTGGTCAAAACCATATTTTTATGTAATTTTTGTGATATGTATTATTGCCTATATCGTATTAAGTTGGGTAACTAAATCAAATTTAGGACTGGCCTTCAGTGCTTTGGGGCAGGATGCTGAGGCTGCCCGTACTTGCGGTGTAGATCCCATGAAATATAAGGTTATTAATTTTACCATATCTTGCTTTGTGGCAGGATTATGTGGAGGTTTCTATGCTCACTTTATCGGTATTCTGACTCCG
>CBEULQ010000706.1:0-2192 GCA_965543975.1 uncultured Desulfocucumis sp.
CTCCACTACCTTTTCATGTATTGCCAGCAAGATGGTGAAGGAAGAATTCGGGCTGCCCTGCGGCGTGGCATCATCAAACGGAACTTATATGTGGAAGGATGCCCGGGAAATGTGGGGTTCAGACGGTTTCAGCGCCATGAACTCAACCGCCCAGGGTTTGGCCGCGTTTCTGTGGTCTGATTTGCTTTTCAGCGGCCCCATAGTGAACCTGATTAAAATTATACCTGCTGTGGCCACCGCTTGCCTGATGCAGGCTACAATGGCGTATTACGAAACCGGAAAGCTTCCGGAAAATGAAAATCATCCAATTTATAAATTCTATGGCGACTTTGTAAAGCAACTGGGCTGAAAATGAACGAAGTACTTACTATATGAAAAGGAGATGATTTTAAAGTGAACGCAAAGGAAAGGGTATTAAGCATAATTTCCAATAAAGATGCGGACAGGATGGCTTGTTTCAGCGGTATGGGCAGCGTTCTAACCGCCAGTTTGAAGGAATATGGCTATAAATTCCCCGACGTGCACGGAGATGCGGTAAAAATGGCCAATACAGCCGCCTACACTTATAAAGCCACAGGTCTGGAGAGTGTCGTGGTTCCCTACGATATGTGTGTGGAGGCTGAAGCCCTTGGCTGCATAATGAATGCTTACCAGGATGTCGATCAGTTACTGTATCCCACCATAAAGGAAAAAGTAATTCACTCCCAGGAAGACATGATAAAAATAAGCATCCCGGACAAAATTTGGGAAAAAGGCCGTTTTCCGGTGGTTTTGGAAGCTTATGACCTGCTAAAAAAGGATGTGGGGGACGAAGTTGCGCTTTGCGGCTGGCTGCTGGGACCATTCACACTGGCCGGTCAATTGATGGATTTAAACGATCTGTTCAAACTTGTATTCAAAAAGCCGGATATAGTGAACGGCATGCTGGAAACCCTGACAGACCTGATTATCACCATGGCGGCAAAATACCGTGAAGCCGGGGCAGATTACATCTGTATAAGGGAAATGGGCGCCACCACCGACGTGTTAAGCCCCAGGAATTTTAAACAGGTGATCGATCCTCACCTGCAAAGAATATTTGCCAACATCGCCTCGCCCAACGTGCTTCATATTTGCGGAAGTTCGAACATCATAATGAAAAATATGCTGGAAAGCGGGGCTGACGTTATTTCCATTGAAACAAAGAATGATATGAAAAAGAGCAGGGAAGACATAGGGTATGAACCTCTGATTTTCGGACAAATTGACGCTTATGGGGTACTGGTGCTGGGCACTCCGGAAATTGTGGAACAGGCCACCATAAGCAGTATGGAAGCAACCGTTGATTCGGTGTGGCCCAGCTGTGACATATGGCCTGAGGCTCCGGTGGCCAATGTAAAAGCTATGGTGGATACGGTTAAAAAATATGGGGCAGAAAAGTGGTTCAGAAAAAACAATAAATGATAAAAAATAGTCCCCATCACACTATCTCCCGCCCAACCTGCAAAATAGCGGCAAATAAATACTTGTTTATATAGTTGCACGTATTATAGGATTAATTGTAGAAAAATTTGTTTAAACAGGCGTGAAACGGGAGGAGAGCCGTTAGATGGCGAAGGCCAAGGTGTTTGCAGGGGCTTGTGGTTTTACCACAGTGGTAAAAGTAACGAAAATATCCAAAATGAAGGTTAAAATTCATCTCATCAGCGCATGCCAGGATATAAGAAAATTAAATGAAGATTTGTCCGAAGTAGATTGTTCCAAGGGTGTTTTTGGCAGTATGGTGGATTCCTATATTTATAAGGCAGCCAGCGCAAAATTAAAAGACTCGGACTGTCCGGTACCCTGCGCCATTATCAAAGCCATTCAGGTTGAGTTGGGCGGGGCAATACCAAAAGATGTTGTAATTAAAATAACAGAATATGATTGAATTTTCCCAATACTGATATTTGGTAGGCTGGTGGGAAAATGACAAATCTTCAGGACGTAGAAAACAAAATAACATCTCCGGGTTTAAAAAGAATTATTATTAGTGCCGGGGCCTCACTGGTTGATTTTGGGGATGTCAGTCCCGGGCTGGTAATGGAAATGCGGCATTTGACCACTGCCGTGTCGATTGCTGTAAGACATCATCCGGTAGAAATTATTAAGACACAGAGGGTCATGGCATATTCCCACCAGTTATACGCTGTTGATAAAAAATTAGTACAAAT
>CBEULQ010000707.1:0-2185 GCA_965543975.1 uncultured Desulfocucumis sp.
AATTTTGGCTTTTCTGGCCGCAATTAAATTGTATTCGGCCAGTTTAACCCTCTCTCTCTGTTCAGTAATCAATTCCGGCCCAACATTAAGGTAATCAACAATTTTAAAAATGTTTTTTTCCAGTAATACCTGTTCCGTCTCTTGCAGCATTATTCGTCCTATCCTTTGCTGTATCCGGTTTCTCTTTTCGCCGGGCAAAAGAGAAATCACTGCTTGGTGCACACGGTCATGCAAAAATTCACAGGATTCCGGAGCAAAGACAAAAGATTTTATTTCCTTACCATTGGTATTACTGTGTTTCGAGAAAGCAGCAGCGGGTTGTATGACTCCCATGTGTACGGCAGGCAAAATATCGCTGTTTATTTGCTCAATTGAAAGACTCATGATCAGAGATAAAATCTTTAATTTAAAAACTCTTCCCACACAGGCGGCAAACATTAATACTTCCCTGGTTCTTTCAGGGAGTTTTTGTACTCTGTTTATAACCAGTTCGATTACATTATCCTGGGCCTTGAGCTGTTGCAGGCTGCTGGCATCCCATTTCCAGCTGCGCTCCTGCCAGTTAAAATACAGAGAGCCGTATTCAAATATATCTTGCAACAATTGCTTGGTGTAAAATGGGTTACCGGCTGATTTTTGAAACAATGCCTCTGCCAGGGGGTAAGCAGCTTGCTCCGAACAATTAAGGGTTTCACCCAGCAACTGCCCGATGCAACTTTGATTTAATGGCTCCAGTCTGATTTCATGAACAGGCGTCCTGGAATTTTTGATTTCTCTGAGCAATGGCAGCAACGGGTGGCTTTCCGCCAGCTCGTTATCCCGGTAGGCGGCAATCAACAACAGATATTTTATTTCATTATTATTAATTATGTAATTTATTTGCTGCATAGACGCGGGATCGGACCATTGCAAATCGTCTATAAAGATGACCAGTGGGTGAGCCTCTACGGCAAACACCTGCAAAAAGTTTATTAACACACGCTGGAAACGGTTTTGCGATTCAAGTGGAGGTAATTTGGGGGCGAGAGGCTGGGGGCCGGTAATCAATTCTACTTCCGGAATTAAATCGATAATGATCTGCCCGTTGGGTCCCAGAGCTTGTAAAATTTTATCTTTCCACAGGGAAATTTGTTCATCGTTTTCCCCCAGTATTTGCCGGACAATTTTTTGCATGGCTTGAATTAAAGAAGCGTAAGGAATGTTGTGTTGAAACTGATCAAACTTTCCTGAAACAAAAAAACCACGCTTTTGTACAGGTTCAACTATTTCATTTATTAATGAAGTCTTGCCTATCCCCGTATACCCGGCTACCAGTATCAATTCCACGGCGCCCCGGCTCACTCGCTCGAAGCCATTAAGGAGCGCCTCTATTTCTTTGTCACGACCGTAAATTTTTTGTGGAATTTGAAAGCTGTTGGAGATATCCTGGCTGCCAAGTTCAAAAATCTCTATTCTGCCGCATGCCTGAAGCTGGTCGAGACATTTTTGCAAATCTTCTTTTACACCGGCGGCGCTCTGGTATCGATCTTCCACATTCTTGGCCAGTAGTCTCATTATTATATTTGATATTGCTTCAGGTATGCCGGAACTAACCATATGTGGCGGCAGGGGCGTTTTGGCTATATGGGAATGCACCAGTTCCAGCATATCACCGGTAGCAAAAGGCAGCCTGCCCGTTAACATTTCATAAAAGGTTACACCCAGCGAGTACAGATCGGCCCTGAAATCCACAGGCCGGTTCATTCGGCCTGTCTGTTCCGGGGCTATATAGGCAAGGGTTCCCTCGGGGTTTTGGGGGGTGCCTATTTCAGAGTTTTCCAGGGTTAATACTGTGGAAAGGCCGAAGTCAATAATTTGAACCCAGCCGTTTTCCCGGTTCCAGGTGATGTTGGACGGGTTGATATCCTTGTGCATGATACCGCACCGGTGAATATCGCCAAGTAAGCCGGCAGTTTTAACAGCGAGGGTGAGAAAATTATGCAAATCAATTATCCCGGAAGGCAGTATTTTATCCAACGATGTACCGCCGGCATCTTCCAGGACCATTAACAGGTAGTTTTGATATTCTTCCAACCCGTACGACATTACAACATCTTTCGAGCACAGGTGACAAATGATTTCATACTCCCGTTTGAAACGCATTATTTCATCAGGTGCGGAATGTTTCGTGTTTAAAACCTTGAGG
>CBEULQ010000708.1:0-2183 GCA_965543975.1 uncultured Desulfocucumis sp.
TATTTTACCGCCGGGTTTTGTCCGGCCGTAAAGTTCTAACTGCGACAAAGAATCCACGCTGATTAATATGTCTCTGTCAATGGCATATAACATTTCTTCGGCGGATACGTTGTTACAGACAAAAAATATACGGTTATTGGGATAACCTGCCTGTTGTTCTATATGTATTTCGCCCGGGGACATTGCATCAACATCGATACCCTCATTGAGTATGATTTTTAATATTTCCAGGTTGCTGTTTGCCTTGGCCGAATAGTTGACCTTGAAATTTTTATATGGCAACAGGTTTTTCATTTCCCTGCAACGGAGGCGTATGATGTTTTCATCATAAACATATAGAGGTGTGCCATAAAGATCCACTAATTCCTTTATTTTTTTGTCATTAATCATCAAATTTATCATTGTTTCACCTTCAATATAGTTTTTTTAGTTTTCTATATCTGAGTAAATATTTCCTTTAATACCATAAATATTTAATTAATTGACACATTAATATCGCATGGCTGTGGACGGACCTTTTTCAGGGCAATCTATTGAAGTGAAAACGCACTAGGGCAGGTTAATCTTTTTTCCGTCCGTGCTGAAAACCATGGTGCCGTCCTGATCGGTCCTGAACACTTTAACATTTGCTTTTTTTAATTTTTGCAGTGTTTCCCGGTGGGGGTGCCCGTAGTCGTTATCATTACCCACGGATATTACCGCATATTGGGGACTGACCGCCTTAAGGAAAGCCGGGGAGGTGGAGGAACGGCTGCCGTGGTGTCCCACCTTTAGTACATCCGCCTTGACATCATAGCCGGCGTTAAGTATTTCCTTTTCCGATATTTCTTCCGCGTCGCCGGTTAAAAGGAATTTGACGTTCTTGTAGGATAATTTGATTACTGCGGAATAGTCATTCAATTCTTCATAACCGGAATTCACCGGTGCCAGCATGATGGCGTCGACCCCGGCGTTATTGAACATTTCAACCCCAGCACCGGCGGTGGTTATTTTAAGTCCCTTGGCTTTCACGGCGGACAGAACGTCCCGGTATGTTTTGGTGGTATGGTTCACCTTGGGCATATACACTTTTCCAATATCGAAATTATTAATCACCATATCCAGCCCGCCTATGTGATCTTCATGGGGGTGGGTTCCCACCAGGAAGTCAATTTTATCAACCCCCGCGCTACGGAGATATGAAACCACCCTATCCCCGTCGTCGTTGTTGCCGGCATCCACCAGCATGTTTTCACCACCTGGCAACTGCGCCAGGATGCAGTCTGCCTGTCCCACATCAATGAAATGCACCTTCAGCAAACCGTCCGCCGGAACGTAAGGCGACAGCGTATCTTTGGGGCCATCCGGCCCGCCCGGAGCGGCGCAGCCGGCGGCAACCGCCAGCACCGCCAGTATTAATATTAGTAAAAGATGTTTTTTCTTAATGGTTTTCCACCTCAGTCTTCGAATAAATTATCTGCAAGGTTTTCGGTTTCTCTTTTTAATTTTTCAGTAGTTTCTTTATCAATGGAAACGTCTATGTTAACAACGTCCCCTTCCTTTGATTCACCGGGCAGTAGCAGCCTGGGTATTTTAAAGGTTTTCCGGCCCAACTCTATAACAGCCCACTCGCCCTCAAAGCGGTCAATAATAAGCATTATATGTCACCCCATAAATAATAACTGTATGGTATTATAAATTAAATTTCCGGTTATAGGCAACCGGGTGTTATGGGGGAGACACTGATGAAATTTAAAATTATTGTTTTAATTACGCTCATTTCTTTAATTTTTGTAGGGTGTGGCAGCGACAACAATGAAATCCCGGCAGGCCCAGGCGACCGGCTGGCCGGCTATACTGCGTGTGGCAGCGACAACAATGAAATTCCGGATGATTTTGATTTTATTATTAAATATGGCATCGAGGCTAAAAACCAGTTGAATACATTCGAGGGCACCTTTACAAAAGACCTGATTGCAGCCGGGACAATAACCACAAAACTGAAACTTACCGATATGGATATGCAGACCGTATACCAGGAGATGCAGAAGATCGATATATTCAGCTATCCCGAAAATTTTGCTCCATCCTCTAACATGTTCGTAACGCCCCATGAAACTTATTACATAAAAGTCAAGTCAAATGGCAGGGTAAAAGAAATACTGTGGAAAGATGAAAACTTATCGGAGGATTCCCGGGCCGTG
>CBEULQ010000709.1:0-2182 GCA_965543975.1 uncultured Desulfocucumis sp.
AACGTATATTGATGGCCGCGCTGTATCGCCCGAGCAGGTAGAAGATAGAAAAGCAGCTGAAGAAAAAGCCAAGAGTTTTGCCCTGGAGTGGGCCACTTTTGATAAAAAGAATCCTTTAAACTATCAGAACCGGATGGGGCAATTTATAGAGGGTTATCACGGTAATCCACCGGATGGCTGCCAGGAATGTACACAGGCATCAGTCCTGTCTGTACAGCAGGAGTATAGCATGTACCGGGTTAGACTCCTGCTACACTTAAAACGGGTGGTTGAAGTAGACGAAATAAAATCCGACAGCAGTAGAATTATGACCCCCAGAGACATCGTAGATATAGTAGACCCTTCAACACAAAAAGCCAGGCCGCAGGAATGGCAAACTCTAGGCCAGTGTGTTGAGGTAGCGGTAGAGATAAAAGATAAACAACCCGTTGTGTTGGGAACACCGGTAATTATGCCGATGCCGGAGAGCAAACAATCAACTTTTGTATATCCCCGCGAACGTCCACCAGAGGAATTTGTAACCTTTACCACCCAGGCGTTGCAGTTTTACTATAACGGCCAAGACATGGAAAATTTCACTACCCCGGGAGTAAAAATACAGGCGCTGGGAGGATACCAGTTAAAAGAGGCCAAGATATTAAGCTTTGCACAAAAAAACAACCAGGCAACGGCTATGGTGGAAGCCACGATATCTACAACCGGTTTGGACAGCATGAAGCAAGAGGTTGTATTGGAGGCAGTAAAGAAAGACAAGTGGACTCTAAAAAGAATAGGGAGTTGGTAATAATGTCTGCTGAAGGATTCAGAAGCTATAAGAGCCTTTTCAGAATCAAGTTTAAGATTTACGCCATTGGTAATAGGCCATTGCCGCGACCTGTACCTGTTGATATAGCGTTAATTTATTTGGCATTGCTATTGCCGTCTTATTTTATTGCCAAACCAGTAGCGGAAATGTTTGCCACATCTCCGCTACTGGTGGGACTCGTTGTTGATGGCGTAATTACCTGGGCGCTAGGCAGGGCTGACCCCCAGGGACAGCCACTGCCTTACTTTTTACTGAATATAGTCACCTTCTTCTTGCAGAAAAGGAGAAGGGATTTTACCGGCAAACCAGTAGCGGTTAAGAAGAAGCACCGGCTGGACTGGCAATGCTTGAACCTTGAGACAAAAAAGGGAAAATATAGCAGGAAAAGGCTAAACAGTGTAGAAACTTGAGTTGGGAAAATATAAGAAGGGGGGGATACACATAAAACAGAAATACAGAATTTTCTTTGTTTTTTTGTTGTTGTTAACTGTGATCAGCGTAGCAGGCTGCGGTAAGGAAAAGGATAAGACGACAGGTAAAACAGAGGGAGAAACATCAGTTAAAACAGAAGATAAATTTTCTGGAAAATGGGCTACTGTTGAATATTCTCCAGATGGCTCAAGATGGAGTGAAAATTCTCATTCTTGCATTAGAATCTTTAAAAGCGGTGATTCTTATGTCTTGGAACAAAAGAACGGTACGTTTCCTGCTATTGTTAATGACGATCGTTTAATAGTAAATGCTGCTACGGGTAAAGCTGTATTTACATACGAAGATAAAACAGGCAATCTAATAATGACCTGGAATGGTCAAAAAAATGCAACTTATGTAAGGGCAAAATCGCAATAAAGAAGTAATTAAAGGCAATTTATATTTATTATCCCGTTAAATCAAAAAGACTCGCTTATAAGCGCCTGAAAGGGCGCTTTTTCTATTTTTTAAAGGAGCGTGATGTTATATGAAATTTCCCGTAGTGGCCTTCTACAAAAACATTTTATTTACAAGTGACAAAAAAGTTTATGGCGCGTACAAAATGTTGCCCGTTCCCTGGCGGTTTCTTCCCCAGCCACATAAGGAAGTTGCAGTTGGGACACTGGAAGAGCCACTTACCGGCTTTGCCGGTGGCCGTGGACAGATTCTACTTTTGCATGAAGAAGTCGCGTTAGATGAAGAGAGATATCTACAAGAATGCAATGTCCCAAGTGAACTGGATGATTCACTGCGAGTAGAGGCAGAACAGCACGCCCTGGCTGCCAAAGAACGCATTGCAACTAAAGGAGCCAGAAAAAAGAGGCGGTATATTCTCTTTGAATTGGACATCCGGCAAGCTGTATCAAGCCTGAATGAATTTATTGAGACGGCGCGTGATGTAGCTTT
>CBEULQ010000710.1:0-2181 GCA_965543975.1 uncultured Desulfocucumis sp.
GTTGGGGACATTCCTTCGTGAATGTGTTAGCAGTATTGAACCTAGGTAATATAAGTTAGTGAGTATACGTTGGGGACATTCCTTCGTGAATGTGTTAGCAGTATTGAACCTAGGTAATATAAGAAGGTGTGTCCCCTAACCTTATTGAGAGGATAGACGCATGTTACTAGAGGTAATTTCGGCTGCAAAACATATACCTGATTATGATTTAACCGGAAAAACCGCTGTGGTATTTGACATACTGAGGGCCACCAGCACCATAACCACCGCGCTGGCCAACGGTTGTTTGGGAGTTTTCCCGGTAATCTCTGTGGAGGAAGCCCGCTCCCTGGCAGCGGAGCCCCAGAAAAAAATACCCCATGTCCTCCCGGGGAGAATGCTGCTGGCGGGAGAACGGGGAGGGCAAAAGATACCCTTTTTCCCCCACGGCAACTCTCCGCTGGAATATACGCCGCAGGTGGTAACCGGCAACTATCTGGTGCTGACCACCTCCAACGGCACCAGGGCCATCAGCGGCGCCGTCAGAGCATCGGACATATTTATCGCCAGCATGCTGAATGCAAAGGCCGCCGCCCTCATGGCGGCGAAAAAAGACAGGGACATTGTGCTCATCTGTGCCGGCACCGCGGATAAATTTTCACTGGAGGACACCCTGGCGGCCGGATTTGTGATACAGGAGCTGCTGCATCTAAAACCGGCCCTTGCCGATTCAGCCACCGGGGCTCTGCGCATCGCCCAGTATTACGCCCGGGAGCCGCTCAGGGCATTTTACGATTCCCGGCATGGACAAAAACTTCTACGGCTAGGCCTGGATGAAGACATTAAATGGTGCGCGAAACTAAACGTATACAACTTTACCAGCCGCTATAAAGATGGAAAAATAGAAATATGTAAATGACACGCATATATTTTATAACCGCCCGCCCTTGCTTTTAGGCTACATTTATGTTAACATGTCTATTGCAAGTTGATAGTCGCGGGGGCGTAGCTCAGCGGGAGAGCGCTTGACTCACATTCAAGAGGCCGCTGGTTCGAAACCAGCCGTCCCCACCAGCAAAGACATGGCCTCCGGGAAACCGGGGGCTTTCATATTATCCCGTTTACTGCCAACCCGGAGATTTATTTGAATATATTCCCGGTAGAAAGGAGGAATCCACCAATGCAGCGCAGGTTTAAGGTCGTTCTGACGTGGGATAATGAGACGCAGGTCTACGTTGTTACTGTACCTGCCCTGCCTGGCTGTGTTACCCAGGGGAAGGACAGGGAAGAAGCCCTGAAGCGAGTCCAGGAAGCTATAACGGGCCACATTGAAACTCTTAAGTTAATCGGTCAGCCGGTACCGCAAGGAGACGTTGAATTTGCAGAAGTACAGGTAAGCGTATCATGACAAGGATGCCCAGGGTCACCGGTAAGAAGGTTTGATTAAAGATGAGGCTTTGTGTGCTCATGCCTAAGTGGGTTGGGGGGCTTAAAGCGCACGAAGAAGGTGGTTTCATTGGAACTTGTCTCAAATTTTATAGCGGCATTGTGCCTATCGGCTATGCTATAGCACACCGCTAACCCCAAGCCCGTCCCATTATCTTTGGTGGTGAAGAAGGGGGTACCTATCTTTTCCAGCGCATCAGGCTCGATTACTACGCCTTCATCTTTCACCGCAAGAACCACCTCTTCGCCGTCCGTGAATGTTCTTATCGTTAGGTTTCCTCCGGGTGACATGGCCTCCAAACCGTTACGGACAAGGTTGAGTATTAACTGACGGATTTCTTTCTCATCCAGTAGTAAGTTTGGGACATCAACTAAATCCAGTTTAATATTATTTTCCATTCTCATGGCGTCAGCCTGGATTAATGGGTAGATGGCTCTTACCACGGAGTTGAGACTATATTCACTTAACTTTATGGTTTTGTTTTTTGCCAGGGAGAGGAATTCAGTTATTATGGCATTAGCCCTATCCAGTTCTTCAATCATAAGGGCATAGTAATCTTTGTATTTGGCACATTCATCTTTACCCCCAAGCATTTGCAGAAAACCACGCACTGTAGTCATGGGGTTCCTAATCTCGTGGCCGATACCAGCAGCCATCTCGGCAATCAGGTTCAGTTTGTCCAGACGGGCCATTTCTTTTTCCATTTGTTTTCGTTTAGTAATATCTCTATTAATAGTTAAGATACGTTTTTCGCC
>CBEULQ010000711.1:0-2168 GCA_965543975.1 uncultured Desulfocucumis sp.
CTTTGAGGCCATGCCAATTTTACGCTACCGGACCGGTGACCGCGTGGTGGTTGATTTTTCAATCTGTTTCTGTGGGCGCACTCACCCCCGTATTATTAAATTTTTAGGCCGTGTGGACGATATGATCCTGGTAAGTGGCACAAATGTGTTCCCGAGCCAGGTGGAAGCTGTTTTACTGCAACATCCTGAATTGAGTGAAAACTGGCAGCTGGTAATAGGAGACAAAAAGGGGCTGCATACCTTACGGGTGGAAGTTGAACCGGTTCCCGGTGTGGAAATTGATCATAACTATATAGAAAAAATGGAAAAAAAATTACATGATTATTTGGAAATAACCTGCAAGGTTAATATTATGCCTCCCGGGAGTTTAAGTAGATTTGAAGGTAAGGCTGTACGGGTTGTTGACCAGCGCAAACAAAATTAATGAAGCATGGTTACACGGAATCAGCCTTTAAAAGGGGGCAAAAAAATGACCGTTAGTAAATGGATGCACGTTGGCACCGCACTAAAAATGAACGCCCTTAATTTTCCCGGCAGATTAGGGTGCCAGGATAAATATAAAAGTTTTACCTTTAAAGAGTGGAACGAGAGATCCTGCCGGCTGGCTAACGCTATACAGGGCATGGGGGTAGGCCATGGTGAGCGTGTAGGTGTTATTGCTTACAACCGCGTGGAATGGATGGAAATATACGCGGCCTGTGCCAAAGGCGGACAAATTGCCGTTCCCATTATGTTTAGACTGACACCGCCTGAATATCAGTACATCATTAACCACTCCGAATGCAAGGCATTGTTTGTTGAAGGACCATTTATTGAAGGCGTCGACAGTATCCGCCACAAGCTGCCGGCTATTCCCAATGATAATTATATCTACCTGGGAGAAGGAAAAACCCCGGTTGGCTATGCGCATTATGAGGATTTAATCCGCCGGGGAAACCCCGAAGAACCTGGCATAGAGGTGGATGCGGCGGATACCTGGACTATTATGTACACTTCCGGAACCACAGGGAAACCCAAGGGAGTGGTTAGAACTCACGAAAGCTATATAGCACAATACATGTTAAATAATGTAAACATGGGTGTAAGGCCCACCGACAAACCCATGCTGGTAATGCCCATGTGCCACGTTAATTCCATATATTACTCATTCTCCTATACTTATGTTTCCGCGCCGGTTATGATGTACAACATGGTTAGTTTCGACCCGGAGGACCTTCTTAAGACCATTGACCAATTTAATATATCTTTTACCTCCCTGGTTCCTACCCACTACATAATGATACTGGCTTTACCCGATGAGGTTAAGAAAAAATATTATGTCGGAAGCATACGGCAACTTCTTATTTCTTCAGCCCCGGCAAGGAAAGATCTAAAACTTGCCATTATGGAATACTTTAGTTCCGCCGAATTATGGGAGGCCTACGGCTCCACGGAAGCAGGGCTAATTACTTACTTAAGGCCGGAGGACCAAATGAGAAAGCTGGGTTCCATCGGTCGCGAAATCTATGGCATAGACAGAATCAAGCTGCTTGACGAGGACGGCGCAGAGGTACCTGTCGGGGAGGTTGGCGAGCTTTATACCCGCTCGCCGAACGCATTCAAGGAATACTGGAAGGACCACGAAAAGACCGTGGAGGTTTTTCGCGGAGAATGGTGCACTGCCGGTGATATGGGAAGAAGGGATGAGGATGGTTATTACTACCTGGTTGACAGGAAGAAAAATATGATAATTACCGGTGGAGAAAATGTATACCCATCAGAAGTTGAGAATGTGGTGGGCGCCCATCCGGCAGTAAAGGACGTGGCAGTTATCGGAGTTCCCGACAAAAAGTGGGGAGAAACAGTTAAAGCAATTATTGTGCTTCATGATAATTATCAGCCGGGGGAAGAACTTGGAAAGGAAATAATGGATTTTTGCAAAGGATGGATCGCCGGTTACAAACGTCCCAAATCCATTGATTTTATTAAAGATGAGGATATGCCCAGAACGGGCACCGGAAAAATACTGCACCGCATGTTGCGGGAAAAGTACGGCCAATGGGGCGATCTTTAACCCATTGGCAGGAAAACTTTGGCTTAAAAGCACCTTTTTATTTAAAGGTGCTAATTCTTTTTTCACCCTTTTTGTAAACCATATACAATTCCTTTCGGTGATATATGAAAAGACT
>CBEULQ010000712.1:0-2166 GCA_965543975.1 uncultured Desulfocucumis sp.
CGAAATCAGGAACCCGATGACCACCGTGCGCGGTTTTCTGCAAATGCTTGGAGGTAAAGAGGAATGTAAAAAATACAAGGGCTACTATGACCTGATGATCGAAGAAATGGACAGGGCAAATTCCATAATTACGGAATTCCTTTCCCTGGCCAAAAACAAAGCTATAGATTTAAAGGAGCAAAACCTTGCATCCATAATAACGGCCCTGTCCCCTTTGATCCGGGCAGACGCCATGCGGGCGGACAAATATGTTAAGATTGAAATGGAGGATATTCCAGATCTGCTCCTGGACGAAAAAGAAATTCGTCAGCTAATATTAAATTTTGTCCGCAACGGCCTGGAAGCAATGCCCTCAGGCGGAAACTTGACCATAAAGACATTTGTGGACGGCGATGAAGTGGTGTTGGCGGTGCAGGATCAGGGTGCGGGTATAGAGCCGGATATACTGGAAAAGATGGGAACTCCTTTCTTTACCACGAAAGATAACGGGACAGGCTTAGGTTTGGCGGTGTGTTACAGCATCGCCGCCAGGCATAATGCTGCTATTAAGATTGATACAAGTCCAAGTGGAACCACCTTCTTAGTGCGATTTAAGCCAACACCGGGCCATGAGTGCAAATACCTCCTTTGAGATCCTTTGTGCTATGCGGAAAAAGCGGCTAGTCAAACAACACCTGTTCTAATGGTAGATAAGCAGTCATACTGCAAGGACTATGACCAGGCAACAGGCTAGAATACAGAATAGTACCTCTACCCAAATCCAAGTGCTATTCTTTAATGGCCTGTAAAATCTCTTCAGGCAACCGCTTGGGTTTCATTCCCGGTCCCACACATGCCAATTTCACTTTACCGTGCGCTAGCAGTTTTCCGTCAATGGCCCGTAGCACCTGTTGGGCAAGGGTAAAATAAGATCTTCTAACTTCCAGCACGACTGTTTCCACTCTAAGCAAATCGTCATGCAGGGCCGGGGCGCGGTAATCAATCTCCAGGTGAACAACCGGAAAGACGAAACCTCGCCGGGCCATTTCCCCGACCGAAAATCCCCGGTCACGAAGGTATTCGGTCCTTCCCCTTTCGAAATACTTTAAATAATTTGAGTGATAAACCACCCCGCCTGCATCAGTGTCTTCGTAATAAACCCGAATTTCCATAGAAATACCCTCCGGCAAATATAAATGCGCCGGGCGTGATCCCGGCAAAATGAACTATAATATTTACAATATCATTTTACACCTAAAATTTATTTCCTCCTTGTATTAATCAAGTTCAGAGTTGCATTAAGACTCATTAACAATTACGCACCTCCAACTTCACCATAATCAGGCGGATTTCTATTGGAACAAGTTACGAGAGTTAAAAGGAGGCAAGGAGTCATTATGGCTCTTAAAACTGGTCGTGCTTTTGATGTAGCAGAGGTGACAATTAACCAATCAGATTGTATTGCCTGTGGTATTTGTGTGCAGGTATGTAAAGGAGCTCCTTTGCACATGGTTAACGGTAGGGTTTGCGTTGACCAGACCAGGATTTTTGGATGTATTGGTTGCGGTCATTGTATGTCTGTCTGCCCTAAATCTTGTATCACCGTACATGGCCGGGACATAAGTAAAGATGATATTATTCCTATACCGGCTATAAAGGAACGGGCAAACTATGAACAGTTATTATCCTTGCTCTTATCACGAAGAAGTATACGTAATTTTCGAGACCAGCCGATAGAACCTGAAATTATTGAAAAAATAATTGCTGCTGTATCTACTGCACCAATGGGGTTGCCGCCAAGTGATGTTGAGGTTCTCATTCTTGACAACAAGGAAAAAGTTCAGGAATTTGCCAGCGATGTAATAGAATTAATTAAACGCTCTAAATGGTTTTTTTCTCCACTCATGCGTCAACTGCTGCGGCCCTTCATCGGCAAAGAAACTTTTGAGACATTTAAATCTTTTTTGTATCCGGCGTGTAATACTTTTGTTGAAAAACAAGGCCAGGGGGAGGATTATTTATTGTATAACGCTCCTCTGGCTATGTATTTTCATACTTCACCTTATGCCGACCCTGCCGATTCTCTAGTTGCAGCCACCTACGCAATGCTGGCCGCCGAAGCCCTGGGGCTGGGTAGTTGTATGATTGGCACACCCGCAGAATTTATCAAACGTAATGATAAGTTTA
>CBEULQ010000713.1:0-2162 GCA_965543975.1 uncultured Desulfocucumis sp.
CCAGGATCAAACTCTCCATAAAATCTATAGAGAATTTTTCTCTTTTAGCTCTTTATTACCTCGCTTGGCTTGTTGCTTTGACGAGGATCATGGTTTTTACCATTAATCCATCTTGCTTCACTGTTTAGTTTTCAAGGACCGGTTCGGTGACACTTCTTTACTATATCACCCTGCTGATTTCTTGTCAACTTCTTTTTTTACTGGTTCAGTCGACAATTTTTTGACGACTGTTGGTAATATTAACATTATTAAGTACGCCAGTCAAGCCTTTCTTTCATCCGGTCTCACCGGCGCAAATAATAATATACCACTAATCCACAGCAGCATTCAAGAGGTAATATATGGACAATATTTAATATAGCATCAGCTTTTCCAGGAGGCCGTTGAAGCAGTCAATAGGTTTAGAATATTTTTACCCCAATAACAGGGTTATTTATTCATGTTATGCAAATAAAATTCATTTAATAACCCCTACCCCTAGAAATCAGAGGCCGTTCAAAAACAAGTATGGCGCGGAAGGAGAAGCCGGACAGCACGGAGCGTACTGGTAGGTCAGAGGTCAGACGAAAGTTTTAGGAACGGCCTCCTAAAATACCCCAGGGTAATGACACATAGGTGTCCGGAACATCACCTACAATAATGCTTTCGGTAACAGGAACCTGTGTTACCACCGTCGAATCGCCACTTTTCAATGGTATGATTATCCGAATTTCGGTTTCGAACCGGAGATAAATTGAATGCCTGGTCTGGTTTATACCGGCAGTTTCAAATTCATCCTTCAAATCAACCTTGACTGTTCCCACAGGCATAATGCTTACCCTGATCCCAGGACCCAGGTTAGCCAGTGCGTATATCCCTGAAAGCTGCCCCAAAGGTATTCTGACATCTTCGTTCCCGATTTTATTTAATTTATCCTGAACCGTCAAAGTAATGTCGGCAGACAATTGATTCAACCGGATGGTGTCGGCCTGCATCAAGACTACTTTTCCCTGGCTGTCTTTGTGAATGTTAATTAAATCGTTATAATGCACCCCACTACCGGCAACTTTTTGTCTAACGGCTTCATGAATAGCCTCGTTAGCTATTTTTACGGCCCGCACCCTGGCCATTTCAAATAGCGCCGGACGCATTATAAAATCAGCATACCATAATAATACCAGTGGTATTGCTACCAGCGTCATCACCATTGCTATTCTTTTATATGGTCTGCTCCTTTTAAACAATAACACCACCCGCCGTTCATGCTGCTTATGTGTGAATATTTTCTCAGGCAAAAAAAACATTTTTACATCTATATGCTCAGCACAATAATAAAAGGCCATAAATTGGGGACATTCCTTCGTGAAATTAAACAGAGTACTCAGGAGTCAGGAGTCAGCATGAAAGAACGGTTTATCGTCTTGAAATATTCTGAATTCTGACTACTGAATTCTGAATACCTGAATAGAGGTGTGTCCCCTGACATACGTTGGGGACATTCCTCTGACCCTATAAACATACCCCAAAGAGAGGTGTGTCCCCTGACCTTAGACACAAAAAAACCTGCCCCGGTGAGCAGGTCTGCAAAATGAGTTTATAACTAAATTGATAATTTAACAAACTTTCTCTTGCCGGCTTTAATAATCATGCCATCCTTGATGGTCAGGTTCACAGCAGGGTCGTCAAATTTCTCGCCGTCCACCTTAACGGCCCCCTGCTGTATAAGCCGGCGCGCCTCGCTGGTGCTGGAAGCCAGTCCGGTTATATGAAGCAGCCTAGGCATCCAAACACTGCCCTCTTCCATAATATCCGGGTCAACATTAAAGGTTGGTATTTCATCCGGCAGTTCGTGCTGCTGAAAAATCCTTTTAAACTCTTCTTCGGCTGCCATAGCCGCTTCCTGATCATGGTAAAAAGTAACAATCTCCCGGGCCAGCCTCATTTTAACGTCCCTTGGGTGCATGGCGTCGCTTTTTAGCCCCTCTTCAATGGATCGGACCTCTTCCAACGAAACCGGGGTAACAAGTTCAAAATAGCGTATCATCAATTCATCCGGCAGGGACATGGTTTTACCGTACATTTCCCTGGGGGATTCGTCTATCCCTATGTAATTGCCCAGGCTTTTGCTCATCTTCTGGACCCCGTCAAGCCCTTCGATTATCGGCATCATTAAGGCAATTTGG
>CBEULQ010000714.1:0-2161 GCA_965543975.1 uncultured Desulfocucumis sp.
TAAGGAAAGGGGACACACCTCTATTAAAGGTCAGGGGACACACCTCTCTTTGGAGTATGGCATTCGGGTCAGAGGAATGTCCCCAACGTATCTGACTTTGGGGTGAGGAATGTCCCCAACGTATTCGAAACAAGGCTCGCTTATATTCTTTCAAGGGCAGGCAATAAGTTGCCTGGACCACAGGCACTCGGCGCAGGAGGGACTGTTGCCCCAGCAGTCCATTTCGTTGCTGTCAGCCATGGAGCATCCTTCGAGATATTTACAATCGGGGCAAGAGGGGAATTTGAAATTTTTCACCGCCAGCCTAAAATTCACATATTCAGTTTCCTTCCAGATATCGGCCAGAGACCTTTCGTTAACGTTGCCCGGATGATAGGGGAAAATTTCCTTTTTTCTCCCGTAGATATAGCAGTCATAAGAGTGCATTAGGGCATAACAGGGACTTACGTAGCCCTTATGATTTATGCAGGCGGCCTTGTCCTCCACAAATTTGCAGTAACGGTCGGTTCTGAGCTTCATATATGGAAACTGCGCCAACATAAGAGACAGCGGGGACTTATCGCCAAAATGGATTACCGTGTCATCCATATCATAAAGTATCTGGTCCTGCATGGATTCATGGTATGGGAGAAGATTGGTAACTATTAATTTGCTGGCTTTTAAATCAAAGGATGTCTTCACCAGTTCGGGCAGTTGAGAATAATTGCTCTTCATGGCCACAAATTCTATACCCAGTTCCGGGTACTTGGATTTTGCGCCGTTCCTCCGCTCTACCAATCTCTTAACATTACCCAGCACCGAGTCAAAATCCGCTCCTTGCCGGATGTTCTCATATTCCTCCCTGGTTGGCGCGTCCAGTGAAACGAAAACCATGTCTATTTTCATGTCAATCAGCCTGTCAACCGCTTCACCGGTTAGCAAAGAGCCGTTGGTTATAACCTCCACCCTCAACCCCCTGTCTTTTACAGCCCTCATCATGTTAAAAAGCTCCGGGTGGCTAAAAGGCTCTCCGAAACCTCCAAAATGCACACACTCAAGATTAGGCAGGCCCGGCAGCGATTTTAATATATTTTCAAAAGTCGCGGCATCCATCCGGCTGAGTTCATCTCTCCAGGAATTTCTAATACAGGTTACGCAATCGAAATTACACAGAGTGCTTACTTCGATATATAGTTTTTTAACATCCGGCCTTAGCGGTATTATCCGGTATCCGTCTTCGCCCCCGATAAACAGCGCATCCTTACCTGCCAAATCCTCCGGAATTACCGGCAGCCCACAGAGATTTTCTTCCGTTAACCGGACGACTTTCCCCGCTTTGAAAGTCTCCCTGGACAAAGGGTTGTAACACTTTTTTGTCATTGTTCCATCTCCCTTAATTCACTGGCTTTTTTATGCATTTAAATAGTGCCTTTTTAGTTTTTTGTTCACAATTGGAACTATGCTTCATTATGGAACAACACTTTCACAGTTGGTGTAACCGATATATTAATATTGCCTCGATTCGCTCGTATAAATAAATTTTTATATATTTATATAAGCAATATTTATACCCATTGGTAATATACTTATTGCTCTAAATCAGATAACAATTTTTCACATCGATCAGTAATTATAGTCCATACAAAGACAAAAACCCGGAAATATATCCAGGTTTTATACAAGCTCTAAAAAGCCGTTGAAAGGCACTTTATGGCTTATTGTCCAGTATTAATTAGACCAAGCTTACCCGTCGCTTTACAATTGTGGCTGATCGGAATGCACAGGTGAATGCGCACCGGCAACCCTGTCCCTTCTAAACATTGATTGCAGTTGTGTGAGTATTTGCGGGGCCACATCCAGAATTCTGTCATAAATAACGTTGCTGTCCACCGGCAGAAGCCTTATCTGGCCGTTGCCCACCACAAGAAAGCCCACCGGCTGGACCGATACACCGCCTCCGCTGCCGCCTCCGAAAAATGGAGAGGCTTCCTCCCCTCCCCCCTGGGGCTGTGACTGGGATTCAAATTCACCACCGCCGGCGCCAAATCCGCAAGCCACCCTGGACACCGGTATTATAACCGTTCCGTCCGGTGTTTCCACCGGATCTCCCACCACGGTATTGACATCAACCATTTCCTTTATGCTTTCCATGGCTGTCTTCATTAGCCCTTCTATAGGATGT
>CBEULQ010000715.1:0-2160 GCA_965543975.1 uncultured Desulfocucumis sp.
CTCATCCAGAAAAATCAATTCGGGATTGTGTATAAAAGAACTTATAAAATTTAAACGCATTTTCATCCCCTTGGAAAATTGCGCTACTCTAACGCCGGCTTTATCCTCCAGGCCGACTATGCCAAGCAGTTTCATAGGTTCCTCAGTTTTTACCGAATAAAAAGATGCCGCCAAACGCAAATTTTCCATGGCCGTTAATTTCTGATACAAATTGGGATACTCGAAACCCACACCCACCCTTTCGTAATAATCCCTGTTCCAATGCCTGATCTCCCTGCCCATAACAAAAACATAACCCCGGTAGTCTTTAAGCAGGCCTATCAGAATTTTTTGGCTTGTGCTCTTGCCTGCCCCGCTGGGCCCCAGAAAACCGAATATTTCCCCGCTATTGATATTAAAATCAATTCCTCTAATGGTCTTTTCCCCGGCGCCAGGGTAGGCGTATTCCAGGTTTTTAACATCAATCACCGTGTTGTCCTCCCGTTAATGATAAACGAACACTAATACCACGAGGTCTTACGTCTATAATTTCCCTTCTTCTATATTTTGAATAATATCTTTAACCGGGACGTATTACTAAGGCTCAACAGCCTTATAGTTTTTTAACTGACATCCTGACCGCTGTTGTGCCAACCCGTTTCATTTAATTATGTCAATGGATAAATTGATCCGGTAATTTCCGTAGTTTAACAGCTGGTCAAGAAACCGGTTCAATTGTTCATTTGACTTGAATACGGCTTTCAGCCAATAACAGCAATCCCCGCTTACCCTGTGTGCTTCCCTTATTTCAGGCCTGTCCTGGATAAAATCATGAAAAACAAGGTGCTCGGCGGTTTTCATACATACCGTGATCAGGGCTATTATTTGGAATCCCAATCTGCCCTCGTCAACATCCACTGTAAAACCTTTAATAATTCCCAGGTCCTCCATCCGGTGAACCCTGTCGGCCACAGCCTGCCCCGTCAAATGAACAGCCGCGCCGATCTCTTTCCACTGGGCCCGGCCATCCTTTTTTAAGTACCGGAGAATATTTAAATCCGTTGAATCAATCATAAAAGATCAATCCCTTTCACTGATCAATCATTTTACGCTTTTTAATTACGTCACAATTATTAATAAAGAGCGTTTTTTGTTAAGCTTACTTATAAAATATACGACAGGACGGGTGAAAATGAAAATAAAATTAATACGGCACGCAACCATGCAGGTCACGGTGGGTGGTACAACTTTACTTGTAGATCCCATGCTTGCCCCCGCCGGTTCAATGGCGCCAGTCGCCAATTCTCCCCAACAACGTCCAAACCCTTTGGTTCCTCTTCCCGTACCAGTGGAAGATTTGTTGAACCCCGACGCCATACTGGTTACCCACACCCACCGGGATCATTTTGACGATACCGCCGTCAAAATGCTGCCCAAATCTATTCCAGTCATTTGCCAGCCGGCTGATGGTGAAAAAATATCATCCCTGGGCTTTACCGATGTCCTTCCCGTAGATAGTGTCCTCCAGTGGAGCGACCTGACCGTCATCCGAACCGGGGGGCAACACGGCACCGGGGAAATTGGCCGGAAAATGGGCACCGTATCAGGCTATGTGGTGCAATACAGGGATGAATCACTTCTCTACATAGCAGGGGATACCATTTGGTGCCGGGAAGTGTCGGAAACACTGGACAGGTACCGGCCCAAAGTTACTGTGACATATGCCGGCGCGGCGCAGTTTCTTGTGGGAGGCCCCATAATAATGGATGCCGGGGATGTGGTAAAAGTCTGCCGGCATGCGGAAGATACCATCGTCGTGGCCGTACACTTGGAGGCGTTCAACCACTGCCTTTTGACACGTCATAATCTGCAACAGCACCTTGAAAATGAAAACCTTGCAAAGCGGGTATTAATCCCAGAGGACGGGGAGGAACTGAATTTCTAACCGGAGTAATTGACAATGTTTACTTTCCTCAACTAAATAATTAGCTAACAAAAAGCCCTGCAAAGCTTTATTGCAAGCTTTGGCAGGGCTTTTTCCCGGTGTCCCGGAGTCAGGCGCTTTGTATCAAAATATAATATAAGTGAGCCTTGGGTTCGGAAGGGGTTATTCCCCTACCGAACCTTTAGAGCGAACTTAGTTCGAGCTTTACAGCCTGTTTATCCCCGACCTTCGAGGAC
>CBEULQ010000716.1:0-2157 GCA_965543975.1 uncultured Desulfocucumis sp.
GCGCATACGTGAAGGGGATCCATTGGAGATATTTGTTGACAGGGAAGGCGAAGTAATCCTGAAAAAATATTCGCCTATTGGCGAGTTGGGCGATTTTGCCAAGGAATATGCCGATTCCCTCTATGAAGCCCTGGGACATATAGCATGTATAGCGGACAGAGATACGATAATCGCAGTGGCTGGTGCGCCCAAGAAAGAATATATCAACAAAGCCATCGGACCAGCCATAGAAAAGGTAATGGAAGAACGTAAGGCGGTTATCATCAATAATCCGGGGGAAGAGCCGTACTGCAAGGAATGCATGATCGTTGAGGACGGCGAGTGCAAGTATTCTTCCGAGGTGATTGCACCCATAATAGCGGAAGGCGACCCCATCGGAGCAGTTATACTGGCATCAAAGGAACCGGATGTAAAAATGGGCGAGATGGAACTGAAATTGGCTGAAACGGCAGCAGGATTTCTGGCAAAACAAATGGAGCAGTAGCTTTCACTTCCGGGTTTTCGACATGGTCGACTTTATTAGACAAAAGCTGCAGATTGTGGGTAGCGCAAAGAAAACGATGCCGGTGTCAGGCGGACTGCTGTACGTTCGGACACCGGCATATATTTAGCGGTGGTTGGGAGAACCGCCGTTTTTTTTGTGTTATAATGTACGGGCGTAGTGGCAATTGTAATGACTGCAAATATATCGTAAGCGGGAGGTATCGGCTTTGTCCGGGACAATAATAATAGCGGGACTGGGGCCGGGAGATCCTGAAGCCCTGCCGGTCGCGGTGCTGGATGAACTGGGGGCGGGGGGATGCAACTGGCTAAGAACCGGGATTCATCCGGTGGTTCCCTGGCTTAAGGAGAGGGGCATTTCTTTTAATACCTTTGATGATTTATACCAGACTTTGGAAGATTTTAATCAGGTATACCGTAAAATAGCCGAAAGTATTATAAAAGCGGGCAAGTCAGGCCGGGTATTGTATGCTGTTCCCGGGCACCCCATGGTGGCCGAGGCGTCGGTGCGTCTGATAATGGAGGCGGCGGCGGAAGAAGGCTTGCCGGTGCGGATACTGCCGGCTATGAGTTTTCTTGATGCTCTTTTTGCGGCTTTGAAGATAGACCCTGTGGAAGGCCTGCACGTGGTGGACGGACTGAGGCTGGACTCCCAGAGGCCGGATCCCGGGTCAGGGACGGTGCTTACCCAGGTATACAACCGGATGGTGGCCTCTGATATAAAATTAACTCTGATGGAGTATTATCCCGAGGAGCATAGGGTGGCGGTGGTTCGAGCGGCGGGGGTGCCCTCTGAGGAAAGAGTGGAAGAGATTCCTCTTTATGAAATGGACAGGCTTTCCTGGCTGGATCACCTGACCTGTATATACATTCCACCCCTGGCAGGATACAAGGGACCTGCCAGATATCCTCTGGACCCACTGGTAGACGTTATGACCTCCCTAAGATCCGAAGGAGGGTGCCCCTGGGACCGGGAACAGGACCACCACTCACTAAAAAAGTATCTTCTGGAAGAATCTTACGAGGTTTTGGAAGCAATAGAAAAAGGGGATATGTATAATATTTGTGAAGAATTGGGAGACTTATTATTACAGATTGTTTTTCACTCCCGCATTGCTTCGGAAGAGGGTCATTTTGATGTTAACGACGTGGTGGAAACAATAACCGAAAAAATGATCAGAAGACACCCGCATGTTTTTGCTGATGTAAAGGTTAGAAATAGCACAGAGGTGATGGCCAACTGGGAAGCTATCAAAAAACAGGAAAAGCGGGATAATGGTATCACCAATAAAAAATCGATCCTGTCGGGTATTCCCGGCCATTTGGCCGCCTTGAATAAAGCCCAAAAAATACAGGCCAGGGCGGCGGGAGTTGGTTTTGACTGGCCGGATTACAAGGGTGCCTTGGGTAAGGTTTACGAGGAACTGGAGGAGATAAAAAAGGCCATAAATGAGGGAGACTTCAGGCAGCAGGAAAAAGAAATCGGTGATGCGCTGTTCGCCGTTGTCAATCTCGCCAGGTTACTGGGTACTGATGCAGAAGTGGCTCTGGCCGGAACGGTTGGGAGGTTCATCAAACGCTTTCATTACATAGAGGAAAAGGTAGCTAAAAAGGGTAAGGATTTAAGTAGGTGCAATCTGGAAGAATTGGATGAAT
>CBEULQ010000717.1:0-2153 GCA_965543975.1 uncultured Desulfocucumis sp.
CCTGAACCCTCCTGACTCCTGACTTCTGACTCCTGACCCGGAATTCACTCAGTATGAGCATTTTCAGGATAGGTATTTGTTGATTTCCCGCGGGATTCCCTGTAAAGGCACCACGGCTCCTCGGCCATGTAATCGCCGTGGTAGTACTGGGCCCTGGCCCTGCAGCCGCCGCAAAGGTTTTTGTAACGGCACGTACCGCAGCCTCCTGTATATTCTAGGGTGCGCAGCCTGTTAAATATGGGATTGTCCCGCCATATCTCGCTGAAAGGTGTTTCCCTTACATTTCCCACGGGTATGTCCAGGTAGGCGCAGGCTTGCACCTTCCCCACCGGACTGATTATACAGTACGCGGTTCCGGCCAGGCAACCCTTGCTGAATCTGGTTTCCACCCCCAGCTCTCTGGCGATGCGCATAAACTGTGGGGCGCAGGTGGGTTTTAGCTCGATATTAACCTTTTTCTGCTTTTCCATTATTCTATTCAACAGGGATTCGTACCTGTTGGCCCGCAGGGACTCCTCTTCAATGTTCGCTCCCCTGCCCGTGGGCACCAGGAAAAAAACGTGGTGGGCCATGGCCCCTATTTTTACCGCAAAGTCTGTAAGGTCCTCCACCTGGTGATAATTCCAGTCCACCACCGTGGTGTGAAGCTGAAAAGGCAAACCGGCCGCTTTGCAGGCCATCATACCGTCCACCGCCGCCTGCCAGGATCCCGGGGTCCCCCGGAACCTGTCGTGCTGCTCAGGATCGGTGCTGTCCAGGCTGATGCCCATGGCCAGGGCGCCGGACTTTTTAAGCTTTTCGGCCACTTCTCCGGTAATTAGTGTGCCGTTGGTTCCGAATACCGGTCTCAAGCCCCTGTCCCGGGCGTGCTCCACCAGGGTGTATATATCGTCTCTCATCAACGGTTCGCCGCCGCTGAAAATCATTATTTTAAAGCCGGCCCGGGAAATTTCATCAATCAGGGACAGACCCTCTTCGGTATTTAGTTCTTCCTCCGCCTTAATCCCGGCATCCCGGTAACAGTGCCGGCAATAGAGATTGCAGGCGTTGGTGGTATTCCAGGATATGAGCATCAACAAGCAGCCCCTTCCTAAGAGGCCGTTGAGAAACTGCGCCTGGCTTTGTCAGGCTTGCCAGCCAGTGCTCACGTACTTCCAGTACGCTCCGCGCTGTCCGTCTTCGCCTTTCGCGCCATGCTTGTTTTTGAACGGCCTCAGGTAGATAATTTGTGTCTTAGGAGGCCGTTGGCCTCTGGATATCTTCATTCTATGCAAAAGCCTCGTCAACTTTAACAACTAGCCTTCTTTCAGCCACCTGGCTACATCCTTGGCGTGATACGTCAATATTATATCGGCTCCCGCCCTTTTCATACCGGTAAGCGACTCCAGCACCACCCGGCGTTCGTCCAGCCAGCCCCGTTGGGCCGCCGCTTTCACCATGGCGTATTCCCCACTGACATTGTATGCCGCCAGAGGGTAATCAAATTCGTCCTTAATTCTCCTGATAATGTCCAGGTAGGCAAGGGCAGGTTTGACCATCACTATGTCGGCTCCCTCTTCAATATCAAGCCTGGTTTCCCTGATGGCTTCCAGGGCGTTGGGCGGGTCCATCTGGTATGCCTTGCGGTCGCCGAACTGGGGCGACGAGCCCGCAGCCTCCCGGAACGGTCCGTAGTAAGCAGAGGCATATTTTGCGGAATAAGCCATTATGGGTATATCCTGATACCCTTCCTGGTCCAGGGTTTTTCTGATGGCGGCTACCCGCCCGTCCATCATATCGCTGGGGGCGACCATATCCGCTCCCGCCCTGACATGGGACAGGGCGGAGCGGGCCAGCAGTTCCAGGGAAGGGTCGTTTAACACGCAGCCATCCTTTATTATTCCGCAGTGGCCATGGTCAGTGTACTCGCAGAGGCAGACATCGGTTATTACCAGCAGACCGGGGAAATTCTTTTTTATAGCCCGGATGGCTTGCTGCACCACGCCCTCCTGGTCATAGGCACCGGAACCCACGGGGTCTTTATGCTCCGGTACGCCGAATAGCAGTACCCCCGGTATGCGGAGATCGTTAACTTCATTGATTTCCTCTAGCAATATATCCATTGAAAGGTTGTACACCCCGGGCATTGACTCCACGGGCTTTCTTACACCGCT
>CBEULQ010000718.1:0-2149 GCA_965543975.1 uncultured Desulfocucumis sp.
GTTTTCAAACATTGGTCTAAGGACCCAAAGATGGAGATTATTGATGCAAACTTACGGATGACTCAAAATATTTTAGAAGCCGCAGCAGAGCAAGGGGTGAAAAAAGTAATTTATGTAAGCTCGATTGCTGCTATAGATCGTAAAGCCATTCCGCTAGATGAAACCACTTGGAACAAGGACTTTCAAAATCCTTACTTTCATTCTAAGACTGTTTCGGAGCAATTGGCTTGGAGGTTGGCGGATAAATTAAATCTTCAGATGGTAACAGTGCTCCCTTCGGCAATAATTGGTCCAAATGCTTTTATACGTTTTACGCCTACGATGAATCTGTTTATGAATATATTAAATAATAAGCTTCCCTTTGACCCGGACTTTAATTTCAATTTCGTGCATGTCATGGATGTGGCCGGCGGGATGATCGCTGCGGCGGAAAAAGGCCGGTGCGGTGAACGATACGTTCTGGCCACTGAGCCGGCAATCGAGATAAGCAAAGTGATCCAAATTGCCCGGGCACTGTTCCCTGATATCAAAATGCCACAGAAAATAGACTATGCTTCCTTAATGAATATAGCAACTTCAATGGAGAAAGAAAGTGAAATTACCGGGCAGACTCCGTTATTGCTTCGGTCGAATGTTGAATTGTATTATCAGGCGGATGAAAGAATCGATATTTCTAAAGCTAAAAAAGAATTAGGATATGACCCTATGTCTCCCGAAGAAGCAATCAAAGAAACGTTTATCTATTTAAAAAAGCGGGAAGCCGGCAGATAAATAATCCTGCCTTTTCATCAATTGAAATATAAAGATCTCTGGTTTCCTGAACCAGAGGTCTTATATTTTTCGTTCAGTTAAATATAAGTGAGCCTTGGGTTCGGAAGGGGTTATTGCCGCCCTCCTTTCATCAGTAGAACAATCATTTTCCGTAAAGATTCCCATAGCTCGTCGTCTGAAGTTATGCGTGACAACGTGACAAGTTGTACGCTTATGCCGTCCAGAATGCCGGCTATGACGGCAGCAAGGCCACCAACAGGAACCGAGACAGTAATAATTCCGTTTCTTTCCATTTGTTGTATGCCGTCATGCAGCGATTTCCGAAATTCTGCATAAAGTGTGCCCAGTTCATTCCGTACCAACTCGCTATAGCGAGCTACCGCCAATCCCTCAACAAACAAATTGAAGTAGTCGGGATCGTTCTCCATTAACGTAGTTAATGTCTGCACAAGCTTATCGGCAAACATTTCCGCCGAATCACAATGGTTAAAGAGGTCGGTTAACAGATCTACACTATATTGCATGTTGTTCCTTAGAACTTTAGCGAGCATGTCCTCTTTGTTTTTGAAGTAATAATGCAGGAGTCCTCTGCTTACTTCAGCTTCTTCTGATACAAGAGCGATGGTTGTTCCCGAGAATCCTTTTTGCGCAAGCACATTTTTCGCGGCGTTTAATATTTTCTTTGCCTTTTCCATAGACTTTGCGGGCTGCTTCTTATTCATATTGTCACCTTCATTTTTGGTTAATATATATTTCACAGCATAAGTCATCTATTTATTGAGAGCACTCTATAAAGAAATCTTTTAGGTGATGCTTACCCTTTGGCTCAGCAATCATATCCATAGACATGACAGTCATAAAAAATTCAATTGGCCCGTAAGTTTTGGGTGATGTAAAAGTTTTAGCAAGTATCAGGATTAGATCCCTTATCCATAAGGGAATGTTCATGGTTTTCACTTCTTTACCTAAAGCCTGACAAGCCAGTTCATACATTTCTCGATGTGTCATGATATCAGGACCACCAATTGCTATTTCGCTTTCCTCAGATACAGCGGCATCCACACATACCTCCGCCAGATCTTCACCATGAATTGGGTTGCCTTTGAAATTACCTTTTCCAAAAAAGTATCCTCTCCCACGTTTGGCCATTTCAAGAAGCTCTATCATGTCTGAGAAGAAACCGTTGGGATAAATAACGGTGTGTTTTATTCCTGATTGCTGGAGATCGCGAACAAATGCCTGTTTAGCCTCAATAATCTTAAGATGCGCCATCTTTTCTGCATTGAGTACTGATACATAGATGAACTTTGACACCTCGTTCGCCAGTGCTTCATTAAGCAGATTTCTGTTTCCTTGATAGTCCACATCCCAATAAGTT
>CBEULQ010000719.1:0-2145 GCA_965543975.1 uncultured Desulfocucumis sp.
TATCAGGGGCAAGTCATTCCCCTATCCTGAAATTAGCAATAAAAAAACACGATAACCCATCGTGCCTGTAATAATCTTATTAACTCTTAAATGCTGTCAGGTGACGGTTACTTCCGGAAGTTGACCATAAAAAGCAAAGCTATAAGCAGAAAATAAAAGATTTCTGTTGCTCTTTGCCCTTCTGGTCCGATATTAAATTATAAATTAACCACCTCGAAATATTTTACTGCTGTCATAAGTAACACTCCCTTTCACCTGATTACAGATAAATTTATAAACCTTTACTTTTATATATTATAATTGGAAAAATTCATATGTCAATAATATGAAACTACTTGCCACTTGCACCGGAGGGTTCCCGATTCATTGATTGCTGCCGTGCCGTGGAAGGCAACAGTTTTACGTGGTCTCCAGCTGGCTAGATATCGGGTGGTTCCCACCCTGCAGAAAAAGATCTATACTGCTAAGAGGGACTAACCTTTGATTTTGGGTAAAGAAAAAAGCCATTCATTTCGCTATCTTTAAGGTTGGGAACTTCTCGCTTAATCATGTTAAATAAATATATAAGTGTTAACTCCGGTTGTTGAATTGTTGGATTGACAAAAGGTTTATGGGAGGATCTGGAGAAGAAGTATTTAGTGATAGATGGGGAGGATTAAGAAATGAAAGTAAAATTTGTTCATACAAACATTATCGCCAAAGACTGGAGAAAGCTTGCCCAATTTTATATTAATGTTTTCGGTTGTGAACCGGTATACCCGGAACGGGATCTTAAAGGTGATTGGATTGATCGGGTTACAAATTTAAAGGATGTTCACATAAGGGGGATGCATCTTCGCCTGCCGGGTTATGTGGATGGTCCGACCCTGGAGATATTTCAATACAACCATCAAATTGAAAGCAATGAACTGCCCGCATTAAATAAAACAGGATTTGCTCATATAGCTTTCCAGGTGGATGATGTCCAGTTTTTCTATAACAAGCTATTGGCGAACGGCGGCAGCAAACTGGGCGAGCTGGTGGAGAAAGATATAGAAGGTGTCGGTGTTTTAACCGTTGTTTACGCCAGAGATCCTGAAGGGAACATTATTGAGATACAGAATTGGAAATAAGGTAAGGTGGTTTTTTATGAATCATACGTTCTTATTCAAAGAAGGTTTGTGGTTGGCTAAAGGTGACTATTTTGACCATAACAACATGCAATTTCCGGTGGAAGGCGAGGTAAAAATAACTTTCAAGGGTGCAGAAAAACTATCATCCTGGGCAGTGGACTTGGTCATGAACTAGAAGAAAAAGCACAATGAGGAGGAAAAAAGATGTACGAAAACATTGAGATAGGCAGTAAACGTTTGGAAAGAGATGCCCTGGCCAAACACCTGGGGATTAAATTAATAGAAATGGAACCCGGTTATGCCAGCGCCACCATGGAGGTGACCCCGGAATTGCTGAACGGAGCAGGGGTGACTCACGGCAGCGCCGTATTCGCCCTGGCGGATGTTGTTTTTGCCGCGGCCAGTAATTCCCACGGTCCCGTGGCGCTTGCTCTGAATGTAAATATAAATTTTATGAAAGCCACCACCGAAGGGGCTATCCTAAAGGCCGTCGCCCGGGAAGAAAACCTGACCAGAAAGACCGGTCTCTACCGGCTGGAAGTCAGGGATGAAGGCGGCGATTTGGTTGCCCTGGCAGAAGGACTGGCCTACCGCCGTTGACACGGGTCAATTTTTGAACCATGCTTTGGCAAGCAGCTTTACGCCTTCGTATATTTCCGTTGTGCCAAGTGAGCTAAATCCAAGCAATACCATGTCATCGGTATATTTTTCCGGTTGAGCCCAAAAACGTGAAACAGGGTACACTTTAACACCTTGTGTCTCCGCTGATTGTATTAGTTCCGTCTCATTCATTCCGTTATTTACCTTTAAAACCAAATGCAGTCCTGCGTTCCGGCCCAAAATGGCAATCCTGTTCTTAATTAAGTCCTGAAGACTTTGGACAAGAATGTCATGCTTTTTTCTATAGGATGCAGACATTTTTCTCAGATGTCGTTCCCAGTGTCCCTCTCTCAAAAACCTTTCAAGAACATATTGGGTCATATAAGGAACTGATGCATCATAGATGTTAAATCTCTTTTGATAAATATTGACC
>CBEULQ010000720.1:0-2140 GCA_965543975.1 uncultured Desulfocucumis sp.
GCTGAATTTTTCGGATCAGTAATGATGTCACGTACGAAGGACCGATCAATTTTAAGGGTGTTTACAGGAAAACCTTGTATATAGTTAAGTGACGAATAACCTGTACCAAAGTCATCAATGGAGATTTGTACTCCCATCTCCCTTAATTCACGCATCATTTTGATAGTAAGGTCAATATCCTGCATAGCTGAACTTTCGGTGACATCAAGCTCCAGCCAATGGGGGTCCAAACCCGTTTCCTCCAACACCTGAGCCACCGTTTCCACCAAATTTTTTTGCCTGAACTGACGTGCTGAAAGATTCACGGCCACGCGAACAGGTGGGAGACCTGCTTCTTGCCAGGCTTTATTTTGGGTGCAGGCAGTACGCAGTACACATTCCCCGATAGGTATAATAAGGCCGGTATCTTCTGCCAGAGGAATGAATTCCTCGGGAGAAACCAGCCCTCGTTCAGGTTGATACCAGCGCACCAGGGCTTCCATACCGACGATCCGCCCGGTGGCAATATTTACCTGTGGCTGATAGTGCACAACGAATTGATTGTTTTTCAGTGCCCGGCGCAAGTTATTTTCCATTGCCATTCGCTTAAAGGTTAAGGTATTCATGGCCGGCGTATAGAGCTGATAGTTGTTTCTCCCCTTTTCCTTGGCTCGGTACATAGCATTGTCCGCATTTTTTAGCAGTGTTTCAACGTCATCACCATCGTCAGGAAAGAGAGTAATGCCAATACTTGCAGTTATGTAGAATTCATGGCTGCCGGTTTTAAATGGCTGTCTAATGACTTCAAGGATATTATCGGCAATCTTGGCCATGTCTTCAATCCGGGTGATTTCTGATAATATAAACGTGAATTCGTCGCCGCCAAACCGGGCGACGGTGTCGTTTTCACGTAAACAAACGGACAGTCGATGGGCGACATTTTGCAGCAACCTGTCTCCCATGGCGTGTCCAAGGGTATCGTTGATGATTTTGAAGCGGTCGATGTCCAGGAACATAACAGCAAGCAACTGTTTGTTGCGGCGGGCGTGCGCCAGTGCAAGAGTAAGGCGGTCATTGAAAAGCGCCCGGTTTGGCAGATTGGTCAGAGGGTCATAATATGCCATATGCTTAATAGTTTCTTCATAACGTTTACGCTCGGTTATGTCCTCTACCATGCCGACGCCCCCTATCACAATTCCTTCCTGCATGACGATTGGAGCAAAACCAGCTTTCACGGATTTAACTATATTGGCGGTTTCTGAACGGTAATCACCTTCATAATAACCCAATTTTCCGGCTAATGCTTTTGTTATTGCATGCACCATTTTTTTATCGGTCAATTTCAACATATCCAGGCCGATAAGGGATTCTTTGGAAGAGCCTATAATCTTAACGAAATTATCATTGCATGCTGTTATAATGCCGTAATTGTTAAAATGTAATATCCCTAAAGGCGCATTCTCGAAAATAAGCCGGTGTTTTTCTTCACTTTTCCTTAAATCTTCTTCTGCTTTTTTGCGTTCCGTAATATCCTGCATGATAGCAATAAAATAAGTTATATCCCCGTTCTCATTCCACACCGGGGTTATGGTCATTTCCCCGGTGTAAAGGGTGCCGTCTTTACGGCGGTTATTAATCTGTCCCTCCCAGACCTGCCCGCCTAGAATGGTTTGCCAGAGCTGCTGGTAAAACCGATTATTATGTAGACCTGAGTTTAGTATACGCGGATTCTGTCCCAACACCTCCTCTGACGTGTAGCCGTTAAGTCCGGCAAAGGCCGGATTGATCCATATGATGCACCCTTTGCGGTCAGTGACAAAGATGGTGTTCGCCGCTGACTCCAATGCAGTGGTTTGCAACCGAAGTTGGCGCACCTGAGATGCAAACTCGTCTATTATACCGTTAAACGCCAAGGCTAGCCGGCCTATTTCATCACGCTGGGAAATATTGATGCGTTTACTTAAATCAGCATTGCCTTTAGTTATTTTTTTCATTTCATGCGTTAAATGCTCCACGGGCTTCAGCACACGTTGGCGTAAAAGGAATAATAGAGCTGCGGTAAGTAAGCCTGCGGTGAGCAAACCTAGCAGCCCGATTACCAATCTGGAGCTGCTGATTTTTTCACTGACATCGGTAACAGGATAAGCTGCAACAATGGTAT
>CBEULQ010000721.1:0-2140 GCA_965543975.1 uncultured Desulfocucumis sp.
GTCCTTTCAATTAATGTCAGCTTGATCAGAGGTATAGACAAAACGAGCATTAATGAAGTTAAAGTTATAGAAGGATGGGGTTTAGAGGGAGATGCCCATGGTGGGTACTGGGACAGGCAGATCAGCATTTTTCCGGTAGAAGCGCTAAAAAAAGTGCCTTGCCATAAAAAAAACGAAGTATTAAATGGGGGTTATACCGAGAACTTTACCATATCCGGTATCTCTCCGAACAAATTAAATGTTGGCAGCATGGTTAAAATAGGCAATGCCATAATAGAAATCCTTCATATAGGAAAAGAAGAGTATAAAGAGCACGGTCGACCTTATATCGTAAGCCGCGAGGGGCGTTTTGGAAAGGTAGTCAAGGGCGGAACAGTTAGAGTGGGCGACATTGTATCTATAGATGCATAGATCATATTATGATTTGGCAAAATGAGTTAAACTAAACAGAACCATATAAATGCTCTATTGTTAATGGAAATAAAATAAATAGTGCTTATTTGACTTATAAGATATTTGTATGTTAATATTATCTGCGCATTGGGGCGTCGCCAAGCGGTAAGGCACCGGACTCTGACTCCGGCATTCGTTGGTTCGAATCCAGCCGCCCCAGCCATCTTTACTTATATTCCAGGGTCATTAGCTCAATTGGTAGAGCAGGCGACTCTTAATCGTCAGGTTGAAGGTTCGAGTCCTTCATGGCCCACCAAAAAGAGATCCTGAGCGGAACTTTTTTTTCATTTTTTGCACTCATTTAAGCAATGGTTTAACCACATTGCCGGAAAGATGCACAAATTATAATATATGGCCTCCCGGTATTGTTATTACCGGGAGGCCTTCTGCATAATATCATCATGGATTGCTGATTATCTCGCTAACAGCCTGTAAGACTCAGTCCTCTGAGGTAGGGGATCAACAGCCAATTAAGGATAGGGGACACACCTCTCTTTGGAGCATAACTTTAGGGTCAGAGGAATGTCCCCAACGTATATGACTTTGGGGTGAGGAATGTCCCCAACTTATTCGAACTTAGTTCTTTAAGGGTTCGATAAGGAATAACCCCTTCCGAACCCAAGGCTTAATTATTAGCGGTGTTAATCGACTTTTTTCTCCCGCTGATAGGGCAGGGGAATGTAATTCACCGTTGGCTGCCGGCGCACCGGCTGGTCGAAATGGTCCATAAGCTCATATATTTCAGGGGGCATTTCACCGCAAACCGGAAATCCCATATTGGTCAGTTCCTCGCAACTGATGGGGTGGTCGTGGGTCCAGCGCCCTTCCGTAAATGTGACGGATAGTTCTTCGGCTTTTTCATGGTCCAGGCGGTCTTTTAAGATTTGGTAGACCTTGCTTTTTACCTGGGTAAGAGCCTTTTTGGCGATGTCCGCCAAAATAAGGGTTTGGTCGTCTATATCGTTGATGTTCTTCTCCTGTGTTACTTTTATTAGTGATGCCGCTGGGTACTGCCCGATTTGGGGGTCCACCGGCCCCAGCACAGCGTTGGGGTCCATTACAATTTCATCAGCGGCCAGGGCTATCAGTGTGCCCCCGGACATAGCGTAATGGGGCACGAAAACGGTAATTTTGGCGGGGTGCATACGAATTGCGTGGGCGATTTGCTCGGAGGCCAGCACCAGCCCCCCGGGGGTGTGCAGTATCAGGTCGATGGGCATGTCCCTGGGCGTAAGCCTGATAGCTCTGAGAATCTGTTCCGAATCGTCAATGGTAATGTATTTAGTCAGGGGAAAACCGAAAAAGGAGAACATTTCCTGGCGATGAATCAAGGCTATTACTCTGGTTTCTCTTTTTTGTTCCAACTGGCGGAGCGCTTTAAAGCGTTGGTTTTGCAGCTGGTACTGCTTAATCATGGGTATAAAAGCCATTAGTAAAAACAGCAGCCAAATAAGACCGGAGAAATTTTCCATTTTATAATCCCCCGTTTGTTAATTTGCGCTTATATTTTCGACATGTTTCAAAACTTTTCCTTTTTTAATGGCTGAGTTCTCCGGCACGGGCGGAGGGTAAAAGCGGCGGCGAAAGTGGGTGGTTTTTTTCGCCAGTGGTTTTATGTTTTGATTTATATTAAAATGTTTACTAAAATTAACTCTGTTATACGAATAATGGTTTTTTATGAAGGGAG
>CBEULQ010000722.1:0-2139 GCA_965543975.1 uncultured Desulfocucumis sp.
AAATATATATAAATGAATGGACATCATTTTCCACCAAGGATTTTCCGGAGAATAAATATGCCAGAAGCGGAGACAAAGTAAAAATAATTACCATAGACCTGGAAGATAACAGGCCGGTGGAGGATTTTATTTGTACAGATGAGGATTATCAAAAGATCTATATCAGAGCCGGACTGGAATTGGTTAAAACTTACAAACCATTGGCAAAAGAGCATGAGCCTTATGCATGGGTCAATGAAACTAAGATTCCACCCTGGGTTATATATGTTTTGGAGAAAAAACCCAAAATTTTGGGAGTATAGAATCAAGGGGTGGCAAACGAAACGTCCCCTTGCCACCCTTAAAAATAAAACCCCGCGGTTTCGCGGGGTTTTAGCCGGTTAGTTGACTCTCTTGTCGAAGCCCTTCCACTCTTTTTCACGCAGTTTGTACTTCATAATCTTGCCGGTGGATGTTTTGGGCAGTTCGCCAAACTCAATGGCCTTGGGCACCTTGAACCTTGCTATGCGCTCCCGGCAGAAGTTTATAATATCCTCTGCGGTTGGGTTGGTTCCGGGCTTGGGTACCACGAAAGCCTTGGGCACCTCGCCCCACTTCGGGTCGGGAACGGCAACCACGGCGACCTCCAGCACATCCGGGTGCTGGTAGATAAGGTTTTCCACTTCAACGGTGGAAATATTCTCTCCGCCGCTGATAATAATATCTTTCATGCGGTCTTTAATTTCTACGTAGCCGTTGGGATGTTTCACAGCCAGGTCTCCGCTGTGGAACCAGCCGCCCCGGAAAGCCTCGTCACTGGCTTCCGGCTGCTTGTAATAACCCAGCATCACGTTATTGCCCCGCATTACTATTTCGCCCATGGTCTCGCCATCCGCCGGGACCTCTTTCACTTCGGACTCCCCGGGATAGGCCACGGTCATAAATTCCGCAGTGGTGTACGGCACACCCTGACGGGCTTTTATTTTCGCCCGCTCGTCGATGTCCAGGCTGTCCCACGGCCTCTGCCATTCGCAGATGCTGTGCGGCCCGTACACCTCTGTCAGGCCGTAAACCTGGGTGACACTGGCTCCAAGAGCCTCCATGTTCTTAATAACGGTGGGAGAGGGAGGCGCTCCGGCGGTCAGGATTGTCAGTTTGACCTTCATTTTACATTCACCGGCCTTTGGATAGCTGGACATGGCGATAAGCACCGTGGGAGCGGCGCATATGTGGGTCACCGACTCCTCTTCGATCAGGCGGTAAATTTCTTCCGGAACCACTTTGCGCAGGCATACATGGGTTCCTCCGATGGCGGTAACTCCCCAGGTGAAACACCAGCCGTTGCAGTGGAACATGGGAAGCGCCCAGAGATAAGCGGAGTCGGAATTCATCTGATGGTGCAGGGCCTCTCCCAGGGCGTTGAGATATGCGCCCCGGTGACTGTACATGACACCCTTGGGCAATCCGGTGGTTCCGCTGGTATAGTTAATGGTTATGTTTTCTAATTCGTCCTCCAACACCACAGGCAAAGGATCGGAAGATCCGGTCAGCAGGAATTCCTCATATTCCGGGCCGTCCAATGCCTTGGCCGCGCCTTCGTCACATATATTAACAACGGTATGAACATTGGGCAGCTCGGCTTTGTTTATGAGTCCGGCAAATTCGGTGTCCACAAAAACAACTTTGGTGTCGGAGTGATTCAGTATATAGGTTACCTCTCCTACAGACAGTCGAATGTTGATACTGACCAGCACGCCTCCCACCATGGGCACACCGTAATGGGCCTCCAGCATGGGAGGAGTGTTGGGACAAATAAATGCCACCTTGTCCCCCTTGCCTATGCCAATTTTGCTGAGGGCATTGGCAAGCCTGTTGATGCGCTGGTAAAATTCGGTATATGTATATCTTTTATCACCATACACCACCGCGGTTTTATCCCTGAAAACAAAAGCGCTACGTTTAATAAAACTCAATGGTGAAAGCGGTTCGTAATTTACTCCTCTTTTCATTATTTACCCCTCCGTTTTTTTAGTTGGTTAATAATTGATTAACCTTGTTTTAGTGCTTTCCCGGTTACAATCAATACAAATAAAATATACTTGCCACGATCACCTCCAAAAATTTCTGATAGTTGATTGTTGTTTATACATTTTGTCTTTT
>CBEULQ010000723.1:0-2130 GCA_965543975.1 uncultured Desulfocucumis sp.
CTTAATTATATCGTCTATCAGAGGCTGAATTAGTTCAAGAAGAAACTTCCTTGCTACCTCCAGTCCCTGGTCAAGGTATACAGCGCCCAGCAATGACTCAAAAGAATCCGCCAATATGGAAGGCCTTTCCCTGCCGCCGGAACGCTCCTCTCCCCTGCCCATGTACAGGCACCGGCCCAGATTCAGCCCCCTGGCAAGCCTTGCCAGAGAAGATTCGCATACCGCCGACGCTCTGAATTTTGTTAGTTCTCCCTCGGTTCTCTCCGGAAATAAATGGTACAGCAATTCGCTGGCCAGCAGTTCCAGCACTGCGTCACCTAAAAATTCCATTCGCTGGTTGTTTAACAGCCTGTCCTTATTTTCATAGGAGTATGAGCTGTGTGTCATGGCCAGATGCAGCAGTTCTTCGTTATTCCATTCAAAGCCCAGCAAATCCTTCAATCTGTTAATTTCAACTTCATTCTTCCTCATGAATGGTACTGCCCCTGTCAACCCTCAAATTTTTTAAATATAAGCGTGGCGTTATGGCCGCCAAACCCGAAGGAGTTGGAGAGGGCAACCGTCACCGGCGCCTGTCTGGCGGTATTTGGAACATAATCCAGATCGCATTCCTCATCAGGAATTTCCAGGTTTATGGTTGGCGGGATCACGCTGCGATGAATGGCCAGCACGCTTATAACCGCCTCCAGCCCCCCGGCGGCTCCCAGCAGGTGTCCGGTCATGGACTTGGTGGAGTTTACCGCTATCCTGTATGCGCTTTCGCCAAATACCTGTTTTATAGCCAGGGTTTCAGCTTTGTCCCCCAGTGGAGTGGAAGTTCCATGGGCATTGATGTAATCCACAGCTTCCGGGGCTAGCCGGGCATCCTGCAGGGCCATTAACATGGAAATAGCTGCGCCCCTACCCTCGGGTTCCGGCGCGGCTATGTGATACGCATCGCAACTCACGCCATAACCAACAATTTCCGCATAAATTTTCGCACCCCTTTTCTCGGCGTGCTCCAGTGTCTCCAAAATAAGCACGGCGGCTCCTTCGCCTATGATAAAACCGTCCCTCTCCGCGTCAAAAGGTCTGCTGGCGCGTTCAGGCTCTTCATTGCGGGTAGACATTGCCTTCATGGAACAAAAACCGGCCACTGCCAGAGGGGTTATGGGCGCCTCTGTACCACCGCAAATCATAACGTCCGCCTGTCCCCGCTGCAGCAGCCGGAAAGCGTCACCTATGGCATTGTTGCTGGAGGCGCAGGCGCTGGTGGTGGTAACGTTGCACCCTTTTAGACCATAGGCTATGGCAATGGAAGCCGCGCCCATGTTCGATATCATCATAGGAATAAAAAGGGGGCTGACCCTGCCGGGCCCTTTGTTAAGCAGCGCCTTGTGCTGCTCCTCCAATGTTTCTAAACCTCCCACCCCGGAGCCTAGTATAACTCCGGCTCTTTCCCGGTCCAGAGTTTCCGGGTTTAAGCATGCATCTTCCATAGCCATTTTGGACGCAGCCATGGCAAACTGTGTAAACCGGTCCATGCGCCGGGCTTCTTTTTTATCAATGTACTCTGCCGGATTAAAATCCTTTACTTCCGCGGCAATTCTGGTGGTATACCCCTCGGAATCAAATCTGGTTATGGAACCGACACCGGATTTTCCGGCGGTAATGGCGGACCAGAAGGACTCTAGCCCGGTTCCCACCGGGGAAACCACTCCGAGACCGGTTATAACTACCCGGTTATGCAAAGAAACACCTCCATCGGGTTGCTGACTGGCATAAGTCAATTATTCTTTATATTTATCTATATCCCGGTATCGAACACATATAGCCTTCCAGTCCGGGACATAACTCCCTTATTCCAAAAAAGCCCCGCCATAAGCGGGACTTTATGATTGGTTTATGAATGATCCTGTATATAACGGACCGCTTCACCCACTGTACGGATCTTTTCAGCGTCCTCATCGGGGATGACAATATCAAATTCTTCTTCCAGGGCCATCACCAGTTCCACAATATCCAGCGAGTCGGCACCCAGATCCTCGATAAAAGATGATTCCATGGTTACTTCAGTTTCGTCTACCCCCAACTGTTCTGCAAAACCTACAGTATAGTTTTCCACAAAGTCTTTATCGTAAAGGTCTTCGT
>CBEULQ010000724.1:0-2128 GCA_965543975.1 uncultured Desulfocucumis sp.
AAGTCGACGCAGATAAGTGCAATGGCTGCCGGGCATGTGAGGTAATCTGCTCCGCCTTTCACGCTACACCAAAATATAGCAGCAATAATCCGGCCAGATCCCGTATTCAGGTGATTAGCCACAGTCTAAAAGACATATGGCTTCCGGTATTCGCGGGTGAATATGCTCCAGCCGAATGCATGGGTAGAGACAAATATGTGATTGATGGAAAGGAATACGACGAGTGCGGTTTCTGCAGGGCTGCCTGCCCATCCAGGGATTTATTCAAAGAGCCCGATTCCGGTCTCCCTCTCAAATGCGATATGTGTGAAGACAATCCGCCACAAGAAAAGCCGCTCTGTGTTCAAGTGTGCTTAAATGATGTACTGATTTACGAAGAACGGGAAGAGGAAGTCGAAGAAGAAGTGATGCTGGGCGAGGTGGAGATGGGATTGAAATCACTGGTGGACAAACATGGATTAGATAAGCTGGTGGATACCTTGGCCCGAATGTCACAGAAGGGCTAACAAGGAAAGGGGACACACCTCTATTTATGGCCTCCCTTTGGGGCCGGAGGAATGTCCCCAATTAAAAATGAAAGAAGAGGATGACCCATGTATCCCATGGTCAGGATTAATTATTTCGGGGAAGAATTACAAAAAACAATGGGCAGTCCTGAAAAGGCTTATATAAATATCAATATCCCCAAAGATTATTACGCCATCTCGACCCATGATTGGAGAAGGAACTTACCCCTGGAACAAGCCCGTGATCTCCTGCTGCAGCATGCGGTCAGCCGTCCAGTGGAACAGCTGCCTTTGATGGAAGCTTTGGGGCGTGCTATCAGGGAAGACCTGACGGTTCGGGAAGATATACCGGGATTTAACCGTTCTTCAGTTGACGGGTATGCCCTTCTGGGCCGGGATACCGGAAAGGCCGGGAAAAATGACCCGGTCAGACTCCGGGTTCTGGAAGAAGTGGCGGCCGGGAGGAACCCTCATTTTCAAGTCTCGGCCCGGACGGCAGTTAAAGTGATGACAGGGGCGCCCCTTCCTTTGGGGGCTGACGCGGTGGTCAAGTACGAAGAGGTTCGGCGGGTGGGGAAGGATGTACTGGTTTATCGCCAGGTTCCGGCGGGAACCAACGTAGTCAAAGCTGGCCAGGAAATACCAGCCGGTGAAAATGTTGTTTCCAAGGGTTCGCCTGTTACCCCGTCCCTGCTTGGGTTGCTGGCTGCGGCGGGGTTTAATGACATACCCGTTTATTCAGCAGTTAAAGCTGCTATCATCAGTACAGGCACTGAATTGGCAGGGCTTGGCCAAACACTTGGCGCCGGACGGATTTATAATAGCAATCAGTACTTCCTGACAGCCCTCCTCAGGAAAATCGGGGTAGAAACTGTCCCGCTGGGTATTGTGCCCGATGAAGCGGCAAAAATAGCCGCTCTTGTGCAAACCGCCCTGGAAAGAGCGGATTTGGTCATTACTACGGGAGGAGTATCAGTCGGAGATTATGACCTGGTTGAACATGCCCTGGCCATGGCGGGGGTTGACAGCCTGTTTTCAGGAATAGCTGTCAGGCCCGGCAAGTCCTTTGTGGCGGGGAAAAAAGACGGCAAATTAATCCTGGGTTTATCCGGTCATCCGGGAGCTGCATTTACTGCTTTTGAGCTTTTGGTTAAGCCCGTTCTTAAAAAGATGATGGGTTATAAAGATATACTGCCCCGCAAGATAGAGGTTATTCTATCCGGCGATTACCGGAAAACTGATGCAAGAAGGATGAAAGCGGCCAGTCTTTCTATAGAGGGAGGAACCGCCAGAGCAAGAATCCTTAGCGGGCAGGGTGTTTTAAGAACACTGGCAGACTGTAACTTGTTCGTGGATATACCGCCTGGTAAAGGTTTGCTTAAGGCAGGAGAAAAAGTGTCAGCATATATTGTGGAATTATTTGATATGGAATGAAAGGAATGGTAAGTGCGCTCTAATCATACTTATTGCCTATTAGAAAGAATAAGAAATGCGAGGCATAAAAACCATGAGAAGACAAACAGAACATGTTAATCAATTAAAAAGATTGTACTCCACTGAAGATGGAAGATTGAAGGGGGAAGGTGTTTGGGAGAAACTACCTTTCTTCTGGTTCATCTTAT
>CBEULQ010000725.1:0-2124 GCA_965543975.1 uncultured Desulfocucumis sp.
ACTGGGCTATATATCCCATGAAGATAAAATAAGTATCAGGGCCACAAGGGCAGATATCGCCGGGGCTGTGGATAATATAGCGTCATACCGTTTCCCGTATTTTACCACCGAGGTTGTCCGTCAATTGGTGGCTATGTATGGCAGGGAAAAGGTTTATCGCGGGGGACTTAGAATTCATACCACGGTCGACTGGCAGATTCAAAACCAGGCGGAAATGGTGGCTTCGGAGAGTGTACAGGGTTTTATATCCAGAAAGATAAACGCCACCAACCTGGCTATTGTTTCAGTGTACCCGTCCAGCGGGGCGGTGGCTGCACTGGTGGGGGGGATTGATTTTAACAGGGACCAGAATAACATGGCCCTGATTCCCCGGCAGCCGGGCTCAGCTATAAAGCCGCTTCACTATGCCGCGGCCATGGAGGCGGGTCTGGTGGGCCCGTATTCCCTTCTCAACGCCGAGTCAAAGAATTTCGGAAAATATTTTGTTAAAGGCTCAATGGAGGGAAGGGTAACAGTTCGGGACGCCATAAAATACTCCGTAAACGTCCCCGCCGTTGAAGTGGTAAACATGCTGGGACCGGAAAAAGCCATTGATAATCTCAAAGTATTGGGGGTTTCCACCGTGGCGGATGAAGACGCCTATCTGGCCCTGGCGCTGGGGGGGATGACCCAAGGCATAAAGCCTCTGGAACTGGCGGCGTCTTATATCCCTTTTGCCTCAGGGGGCCTGTATTTTAAACCGTATCTGATTGAACGGGTGGAAGACATGTCCGGCAGGGTTTTGTTCCGGCATGAGCCGGAGGCAAGAAGGGTTTATTCGGAAAAGGTTGCGGGGTACATGAATGCCATACTGACCCAGGTGATAAGCGGCGGCACGGGCGCCAGGGCACAAATACCCGGCGGGGCTGCAGGCAAAACCGGAACCACGGACAAAAGCAGGTGCGTATGGTTCGTGGGATACAACAATGCGCTGGTAACTGCCGTATGGGCGGGAAATACCGATAACACCCCCATTGGTGGGTATGACGGCGGACATCTTGCCGCGCCTGTTTGGGGTAAATACATGTCCGGACTTATTGAAAAAGGATTAATTAAAGCCGGGGGTGTGCAATCTGTCCTTCCGGAGGCAGCTCCTCCGGCGGTTAAAGTAAACGTTCCCGGGAAAAAGCAGGATAAAAAGGATGGCGCGGGGGGCAAACCGGATAAAAAAGGCGAATGGGAAAAAGATAAAAAAACACTAACTGGGAAGCAGGCGGAGGATTCTCCGGCAGGGGGCGATGGTAATGGTAATGGTGCTCTTCCTCCGGAGGAAAAGGCTCTAGAGTGATCCGAAAGTCCGGTTGAAATTGAGAGGTTAGACATGGGAAGTCAGAAGTGGGAATTCCTCTTGTATTCCCACTTCCAACCTCTCACTTCACTCTTCCAAAATAAGTTTTAGGAGCGGCCTCATGGGGGTATAACAAGAAATGTCTCTATCTGTGGAAAATCAGCTTATTAACCTTATAGTCATGGGATAGTGGTAATACTCTCCCCTGCTGGCGCACATGCTGGCTTTTATTGTGCAAACTATTTGCAGTATGACCAGTACGGGTATCAGGATAAAGCCGATGAGAATAAAGCAGAGCAAGCCGGTTATTATGGCATATATGGTGAGGGAGATATTAAAATTTAAAGCTTCCTTGCCGTGTTGGTTGACAAAGGGCGATTCATCCCTTTTAATCAACCAAAGCACCAGGGGTACGATAATATTGCCGAAAGGTATTATGTACCCGGCAAAACCTCCAAGGTGACAGAATATGGCCCAGTTTTTATCCTGCGAGTCATATGTCAACACGATCAACTCCTTTAAAATTGGTACATCTGCCGGGATTATCCTCCTTTCTTCTTGCCAAGTTCAGGAAGGAATGTCCCCAATTTATAGTTCTACCTGTGGTTTATATATCCTTTATGCTAGAAACAAACAAATTGTTAATAATTTTTATTTAAATTAAAAAGAAACATATAATATGGGACATTCAATATCGAAAAATGTTAATATATAAAGGATTTAGCCGACTAGGAATATATCTGAGGCCGTTCAAAAACAAGTATGGCGCGGAAGGAGAAGCCGGACAGCGCGGAGCG
>CBEULQ010000726.1:0-2124 GCA_965543975.1 uncultured Desulfocucumis sp.
CGAAGTAAGACAGGGGACGGTTCCTTGTCCTAGTTTAAACTAGGACAAGGAACCGACCCCGGGCTTACTTCGCGACAAAAATCAAAACCCCCTGCACGGGGGTTTTGACATATCAAATTACATTTTAAAACTAACCTTCAAGATGTTTTTCCGCGGACACTGCTGCAATGGCTCCGTCTGCCACTGCTGTAACCACCTGCCGCAGCAATTTCCTGCGAACATCCCCGGCGGCAAACAATCCGGGAGTGGAAGTGCGCATTTCGTCATCGGTTATGATATATCCTTTCTCATCCAGTTCCACCATATCCTTGACCAATTCAACACTGGGATCATGCCCTATGTATATAAAAACGCCATCTACTTTCAGAGAGCTTATTTTACCGTTGCGGACATCCTTAACATCCAACTCCGCTACGGTTGCATCACCTTTTATTTCCTCCACAACGCTGTGCCAGACTAATTCTATCTTTTCGTTCTTCATCGCTTTCTGCTGAACATATTTGGTGGCCCGAAGCTCTCCCCGGCGGTGAATAATGTAGACCTTGACAGCGAATTTGGTTAGAAAAATAGCTTCTTCCACCGCAGAGTCTCCTCCGCCAACCACTGCCACCACCTTGTCCCGGAAAAAAGCGCCGTCACAGGTGGCACAATAAGAAACACCCCTGCCATGAAACTCGTGTTCTCCACGGTATCCCGGCATGCGCGGCTTGGCGCCGGTGGCAATAATAACTGTTTTTGTTTTTATTTCCCCGTCGTCTGTATTTACTGTGAAACCAGCGGCATCCTTCTTCAGCGATTCCACATCTGTGTATTTCACTTCCAGGCCGAAACGCTGTGCTTGGGACAACATATGGGTTGCCATTTCCGGGCCGCCGATTCCTTCGGGAAATCCGGGATAATTTTCAATAAAGTCAGTGCTTGCTGCCAGGCCTCCCGGCATGCCTCTTTCCAGCAGCACAGTTTTCAGGTCGGCCCTGGCGGCGTAAATGCCTGCTGTGAGACCAGCCGGGCCTCCACCCACTATCACCACGTCATAAAATTCCAATTATGAAAACACCACCCGATTTGTAAATTTCCGGTATATAGTAACTTAAAATTTAACCTACGTCAACCTAACTCCGGTAATTTGCCCTTAATCGCCGTCAAGAGTGTCTAAAATTTGCTTCAACTGTCAAAAAAATCCCGGCTGCATCTTTTTAAGTCAGGTGTCAGAAATATTTACTATCCCTTCAACAACTTGTCTTTGTACATATTAGCATCGGCCAGCTTAAAGGTTTCTTCCATGGTCATTTCTTCCGTTTTCCGGGTAGCGCATCCAATAGCGATGCTTAAGGGTAATTCCGGGTTATTGCTGTTATATTTATAGAAACTGCGTCTGATTCTTTTAACAATATTCCGTGCGGAATTTTCACCGGTTTTAGAAAGAATGACCACGAACTCATCCCCGCCTACCCTGGCAACCATATCCGAGGAACGAAAGAATTTGTTAAGAACACCTGCTGTAGCCTTGATTATCTCATCACCGGTTTTATGCCCCATAGTGTCGTTAACCAGTTTAAGTCCATTTAGGTCCATACAGATTATAGTTACCGGCAGGAAATGGGGACTGCCTGCCCTCTCCATTGCTTCCTCAAAATGGGAGCGGTTGAATAATCCGGTCAGCGGGTCATGCAGGCTGAGATATTTTAACTTTTCCTCTATTCTAACTCTTTCTGTTATTTCCCTGGCTGTGCCGCAAAAGCCTTTAAAATCACCTTTCTCATCCCTTAATAGAGATACCGACACCTCCACTATACCCTTGCTGCCGTTCTTCCTTGTGTATTCCCAGGAGAAGTGTTTCTCGTTACGTCCGGATTTATATACCTTGTTGAATGCCTTGAAAAGTTTCCTTGCATTTCTGCTGTCAACTAAGCTGCTGTAGTTCATGGAAAGCAGTTCTTCGCTGCTGTAACCGATATCTTTACATAAAGCCTCATTAACCGTTAAAAAGTTGCCAAACCTGACAACCACAAAGAAACAGACCTCGATGGTTTCAATCAGTAACCGGTATATGTCCACGGTTTCCTTTAGAGATCGGAAGAGCACACGACTGAACACCAGACCCGGCTTACTATCTCGTATGCC
>CBEULQ010000727.1:0-2119 GCA_965543975.1 uncultured Desulfocucumis sp.
AGCGGAATTGGAACGCAGTACTGTACCGTTTTTATCTACGATACTTATCCCGTCCCGGCAATTTTCAAATACCGCTTCTAATTCCTTTAATTGAAGCTTTAGCCGTTTTAGTTCCGGGCAATTATTTTCTAAATCACATTTTTTTGAAGCCCCCATAGCACTTTCGCCACCTTTTATCACAGCTAAAATTCACTTCATCGGTCTAAATCTTGATACAATTTTTTCCGCCACCCTCATCCCGTCCACCGCCGCGGACACTATACCCCCGGCATAGCCCGCTCCCTCGCCGGCGGGGTACAATCCGGCAATGTTCGAACAGCAATTGCCATCCCGCTGTATCCTCACCGGTGAAGAGCTCCTGGTCTCCACCCCGGTCAGCACCGCCTCCGGCAGGGCAAAGCCCTCCAGCTTGCGGTCAAAGTCAAGAATAGCTTCCTTCATTGTACTAATCACATAATCCGGCAGACAGTTTTTCATTTCGGCCGGCACAACAGGCCCGGTATAAGAAGGCTTAACCTCGCCCAAAGTAGTGGAGGGCCTGTCCGCCAAGAAGTCGCCCACCAGTTGCACAGGGGACCCGTAATTACCGCCGCCCAGTTCAAAGGCCTTTTTCTCCCACCTTCTCTGAAACTCCACCCCGGCCAGCGGATGGCTGCTGCCGAAATCTTCAGGCGTTACCCCAACCAGCAGCGCACTGTTGGCGTTTCTTTCCGAACGGGCGTATTCGCTCATACCATTGGTAACCACGCAGCCCTCTTCCGAGGCGGCAGCCACCACCATGCCTCCGGGGCACATGCAGAAGGTGTAGGCGGACCTGCCCCCGGGCGAGTGGTACGCCAGTTTGTACTCCGCAGGCCCCAGCCTTTTGTGACCGGCAAACTGCTTGTACTGCGCGCGGTCTATAAGCTCCTGGGGATGCTCTATCCTGACCCCGATGGAAAACGCCTTGGGAGTCATGATCACCCCTTTGTCATATAGCATGGCGAAGGTATCCCTGGCGCTGTGCCCGATGGCCAGTATCATCGCCTGAACGTCCAGTTTTTCAGAATCGTTGATCACAATCCCTGTCAGATTGTTTCTTTCGACGATTATATCGGTTACCCTACTGTGGAACCGGACCTCCCCGCCCAGGTCCACTATCTTTTCCCTAATATTCTTTACCACCGTTTTAAGAATATCTGTCCCCACATGGGGCTTGTATGAATATGTAATTTCTTCAGGCGCTCCCGCCCGCACCATTTCTTCTATGATCTTTCTGCAGCGCTTGTCTTTAATAAGAGTGGTCAGCTTTCCGTCCGAAAAGGTACCGGCCCCGCCCTCCCCGAACTGCACATTACACTCCTTATCAAGCCTACCGGTTTTCCAAAAGCTGCGAACTATATCCGTCCGGGTGTCCACATCGGCCCCTCTTTCCAATAGTAGCGGCCTGTAACCCATCCGGGCCAGCAGCAATCCCGCGAAAAGACCCGCCGGCCCCGTACCCGCCACCACCGGGCGGCAGTTAAGTATTTCATCACCCGTTTTAACATATTTGTACTCCATGTCCGGGGTTATGGTTACATCCTTATCCTTAATCCTGTTTAAAACAGACTTTTCTTCTTTCAGTTCCACATCCACCGTATAGACAAAATAAATCATGTTGCTTTTTCTGGCGTCAATGGACTGGCGAAATATTTTGCAGCCGATTATATCGCTCTCATTAACACGCAGCTTTTTACATATCTTTTTTATGATATGAGGTTTGTCCTCATCAAGGGATAGTTTAATACCGGAAACCCTCAGCACAGCCATGCTCCTTTTCTTCTTATCATGCCCGGGAAGGAATGCCCCCTTTATTCTACCATTTTCGGTTTTCATGTCAAACTTTACCCAATTAAATAAAAAACCGCCCTAATTATGTCAGAATGTAATTATCCCGAAGGTTCCCGCGGCACATTTATAATTATCCGGGTAAAAAAATAAAACCACCCTACTTAGGTGATTCGATTTTCGTATTAAGTAATTTTATGTTTATAAACGACAATTTCATATACATTTCACATTAAAATAAAAATCATACTAAAGAAGGATTTACTGCCATACGTGTAGTATGATATTTATACAATGCACAACATCTTAC
>CBEULQ010000728.1:0-2117 GCA_965543975.1 uncultured Desulfocucumis sp.
AACAATAAAATAAAACGGTTACCAGGGGAGGGTGCCCATGGAAAAGAGTTGCGGAGTGTTCTTTTTCAGTTGGCCTGAAGCTTTTCAGGCTGGAGTGGAGGCAGCCGGTGGGAAAGGGTGGAACCTTGGTAGGCTGGAGAGGTATGGGTTTAAAATTCCTCCGGGGGGAGTCCTTGTGAGCAGAGCCTACCAGGATTTTATTGAAGAAAACAACCTGAGGAAAGCAACAGAGGACATTTCGCAAAGCGTATCTATAAGTAATATCGGCAAAAAAGAGATTGAGGATAAGCTTTTCCTGATTAGAAAAAAAATCAAGGCCGGCTATATTTCTTCGAATATTCAGGAAGAACTGAGCTCTAAGTTAAAAAACATCGGATTACTTGAAAAACCGCTGGCCGTTCGTTCCTCGGCCACAGTCGAGGATGCTTCCGGGGCTTCCTTTGCCGGTATCCACGAATCATACTTAAATGTCAGAGGTCTGGATAACCTCCTGTCTGCCGTTAAAGATTGTTATGCCTCTTTATGGACACCCAGGGCAGTGGCATACAGGCGAAAAATGGGCGTGCAAGATGATGAAGTGCTCCAGGCTGTGGTGCTTATGGAAATGGTGGAGGTAGTTGCTGCCGGTGTGGCCTTCACTTGCGACCCCAGGACCGGTCGGGAAGATGTCGTGCTCATCAGCGCCAATTTCGGCCTGGGTGAAAGCCTGGTCAGCGGCGCCGTGGATCCGGATGAATATCTCTTTGATTATAGTTTTAAGTTAGCGGATAAAAAGATCGGCCACAAAGAGGGAATGACTGTTACCGGAAAAAACGGCGGCACCGAGTTCATTAATACAGGCAGGGCATCCGTTCAGGTACTGTCCGATGAAAATATACAAGAGTTAGGCATGCTGGTATTACAGGTATTCGAGGCTCTGGGCAGCGCTGAGCAGCACCAGGATATAGAGTGGGCTTTCGACGGAGAAGATTTTTCCCTGATCCAGTCCAGGCCGGTAACCGCACTGCCAGTTTATTCATTTCCGGAGCTCAAAGGGCAGCAGGAGTTTTGGTCCAACGCCAATTTCAGGGACGCCATGCCAATGGTTCAGTCGACATTGAACTGGAGTACGATGAGAGGCGGCCTTAATCTCACGCTGAAAATACCGTTTATGCTGTATGGCTACAGTCTGCCTGACGGGCTTCAATTTGTAAAACTGTTTCAGGGAAGGGCCTATCTGAACCTGTCGAAATACCAATGGGCTTTCTATGATGCCTTTGGCATGCTGCCGGGAAAGATTAACGAAATGTTGGGAGGACACCAACCGGAAATAGAGATCAAGGGGGAAAAGCCATACGCCGGGGTCAAGGGGCTAAAACGGCTAATGAGGATTTTGAGAGCCATCCTGGTGTCATCCAGAATTGTAAAAAGGGCTGAAGATTCCTTCAAAAGGTTTGAAGGATTTGTGGTTGCTTTGTTAACAAAAGACTTTACCGCCTTCGGTGATAAAGAATTTATAGATCTTTCGTATGAAATTCTGGAAGCCGATGCTGTGTTTAGCTCTACCTTTATGGTGCTGGCAGGCCGGGAAAGTCAAACAAGAACGATGCTGGTCAACGAACTGGAAAAAAACTGTGAGGGCAAAGGCACTGCCCTGGCTAACGCTCTCATGGCCGGGGGCGGGGATATAACTAGCGCGCAGCACGGCTACCGGCTGCTGGAACTGGCAGAAATCGTCCGTACAGATACGAAAGCACTTAAATTTTTTTCTTCCGAGCACTTCAATCCTCTGTTATGGGAAAAAGAATTACCGGAAGAATCCCAGTTTAAAAAATCCTTTCACAACTACCTTAAGGAATACGGGCACCGGGGAGTCTATGAACTGGACATTATAAATCCATGCTGGCGGGAAAATCCTACATACCTTTTGAATGTGATTAAAAGCGCCATTGCAACCGCCGACCTGCCTGAATTGAAAAAATCGCAAAGAGAAAAGGCGGACAGTGCCTGGCAGGAGATTAACCGGAGGCTGTCCTTTTTCCGGCGCAAATATATAAAATATTTGCTGAAACAAGCGATCCAGGGCGCGGAGTTCAGGGAAATGGCTAAGTCCGTAGTTGTTAAGATGATCGAACCGG
>CBEULQ010000729.1:0-2113 GCA_965543975.1 uncultured Desulfocucumis sp.
GCATTTTAGCAGGGGTGATATAGGGTTGATTGGTGTACTATGCTTGCATAGATGAAAAAAATGAGCGGTAAAAGCCAGTTGCATAAAAATAGTAGAACCTTAGCTTTTACCGCAACATACTGCTTTTTCCAGACCACCTATAAAGCAAAACACTATGTTCTCCGGGGGATATTTTTTTTCTACTAAAATTCAATTGACTTTACACAGATTAATTAGGGTCTATGAACAACAACCACCTGGTACTATCTCACCGCACAAAACATTAATACTAGGTGTAAACATATCGGGTTGATCTCCAACCTTATTATCCTCTGTCATTCTAACTTTAATTTCGTTTATCTGCGGCTCAGACCATGACTGTTTCATTTTTTCACCTCCTTTCCTTAGCCTCCTCATATCCCCCACCATCTGCAAATTTACCCACCATAGCAAACCGTTCGCGGCCCCGGCCGCCGGTAATTATCCTTTCACCGCATCTTAGCCAGGCATGGGCCACAAGACTTTTTCCCTCATTCCTGCCTACTCCAAGATAAAGTGTATTATTAATGCCACGCTGCCGGAGCATGATCTTGCCTACAATCGCCTGGACCAGGCACTTGCTTTCCCACGGAGTATAGCGGCTCACCGTTTCAACCACCCTGCCGATCCGTTGGGCTGCTGCAAGTTTTACAACGCCTTCCTTCGTAGGCGATTCCATCATATGCTTCCCCAGAAACGGAGCCAGCCAGCGAAATGGCAACAGTAGAATTGTCAACCGCACCACCCCTGTCAGGCAAAAAGCTTCCATGAATAAACGCTGATCCCGCCATGACAGAGCAAAGAATTTTATTACCCGTCTAAGCAATCGCAACAAGTCCCTGGTCATATAGTTTATTTAAAAATACCAACACATCATGCTGACAGGTTTTTTCTTCCACTTCATACTCATTTATCAGTAATGTCACTACCTCCCGAACCGTATGCGGGCTTTCGATCAGATCCCAGATACGGCCACCGATACCGTTCAATGCGAAATACTTGCCTTTTTCAATGTTCAGCATGACTCTTTCCCCGTCCATCTCGGCGGCCACAAGCCCTATGGCCTGGGCAACAATGGTATCATGCTTGATTTCTTTGGTTAACTCCATTTCGCAACCCCCTTTTTTATATCACCATGCCGGCAAGCAGCCGCGCCAAATCCTGCTGCACGATACGTACTTGTTCTTCCAGGGAAAAGACGCCTTCCGGCCTGGTCAGGCGAGAAACGGAAACCTGCCTGGCTACGGCAACGCACTGTTTAAAATGCGATTCTTTTAAACCTAGTCCGTCAATCAACCAGGGACGGTAGGTGTGACTCATTAACACTTCCAGTTTGTCCACACCCGAAAGAGGCCTAAGGGCTACATCCCGGCACCTTTCCGCTCCAAGTTCATATACAGCAATCAGCGGCACAGGTGATTTCCAAAATCCCTTATGTACCGGTACGGCATACTTATCTTTATTATATCCACTATAAAAAGGGGTAAGGGAAGCAGTATCGACCCCCATGGTTTCAGCACTGTCCCGCCACAACTTCTGCTGGGGGTAGGCGGAGTATACCCGGGCAACACCGTCCGCATCCACAGTCACTGCCGCTACATCATCTGTTAAAAAAGAATATCCACGTTCTCTAAAGGCAGCTAACAAAGTCGATTTACCGGCACCGGATACCCCTGTAATAATTACACAAAACCCATTGATAACCACAGCACTGCCGTGAATGGGAAGGATTCCCCGTTGCATAAGCAGAGAGCCAAAGGCTGTACCCAGGAGAAAAAGCCGCACAGAAGTCTCTTTCGCCTGTTCATCAGGCTCAACAAGGATACAGTTTCCATTGGTCACGTAATAACGGCCCACCCCCGGAACCTGGAAGAGAAACTGGTTCTTTGACGTCTGGTAACTCTTGGTTTTTTCAATAGCGTCGGTAATATCGGCTGGTACTTTACCAAAACTAATAATAACATCCGGCGACTCAGGAGTATCATCCGCTGTCAAAAGCTCCGGCAATAAAATATCGGAAGCTATGTCGAGACCAAAAACTTTGTAGCGGTATCTTCTGAAGCTTTTTTTCTGATTTGTCATATTGTTCTCACCG
>CBEULQ010000730.1:0-2109 GCA_965543975.1 uncultured Desulfocucumis sp.
AAGCTATCAGCGGGAACGGAGTTTGTTTTTCTTCATAACAAATTTGTCGTACTTTCTGTCCTCCCAGCGCATGAAGCCTACGATGCTATTGACAGTAGCGGTACGAAAAGGCTCTGGAGGATATGGTATGGTCCTTCTGTTAACAAAAAAGGTTCGGGTTAGTTCCGTTTCCCGCTCCAGGATGAGATCAGTTATTGTTTGGCCATTGAGATGGGTCATGGAAACAGCATGCCCGCAGCAGCCCAGAGAGTAGATCAAGTTCTTGCTCCCGGCGTACCCCATGGCAGGGGCCAGGTCCAACGGCACAGAAACAGGCCCGCCCCACTGATGAGTAAAACGGATGTCTCTCAGGGAAGGAAACATCTGAATAAGGTCTCTTTTGAGACCGTTGAAGATATCTTCGTTATAGTCCCTGTTGGTTGACATGTCATACCCGAAGGCCGTTGATACATCCCGTCCACCTATTACGATGCGGTTATCGGCCGTAAGGCGGTAGTAGTGGACCAGGTCCCGGAAATCCTCTATCCCTTCCCGTTTGTTCCAGCCGATTTCCCGGAAATCCGCCTCTTTAAGGGGTTCGGTCAGCACTATGTAGGTCCAAACTGGAACCTGTTTGCGTTTCGTTTGGGCAAATAAGTGGGACCATGCGTTGGTTGCCAGAACAATTTTACCAGCCCCAACCTGCCCATCAGGAGTAACCATTCTAAGTCGGCCGCCATCCCTGACAATTTCTACAACAGGAGTATTTTCGAAGACCTGAACGCCAAGGGGCTCGATAACGCCTTTCCAGCTCCATGCCAGTTTAGCCGGGTTGAGAATGCCCGTTCGGGGCTCCCACCAGGCTCCTCCTGTATACATCGGGCTATTTATCCTGGATTTCAGCTCCCGCTCATCTATCCAGTCGATCCCTTTTAATCCCAGTTTCTTTACAAACTCCACTTCCTTCATCAGACGCCTTAAATGAACTTCATTCGTGGAAACACACAAGAACCCTGGATGCTCGTAGTCGCAGTCCAGTTTCAGCGTAAGCACCAGATCATGAAGTAAATCCACAGCCCTTTCCATATACTGGTGGGCTTCCACCGTCTTCATCTTGCCAAACCTTAACGCTGTAATGCTGTGCAAGAGGCCGAACTTGGTCATGCTGAAGCCAGCGCACCGCCCACTTGCCCCAAAGCCGATGACTTGGCCTTCAAGAAGCGCGACCCTCATCCCTGGCTCGGCTTTCTTAAGAAAATATGCCGTGCTTAGCCCCGTGAAGCCGCCACCGATGATGGCAACATCGACATTGATATTACCCTTGAGGCACGCATTCGGAGTATAATCGCGGGTAGTCAGCCAGTAGCTCTTATCCCTGAAGTTTTCTTTAAGCATTACTTTCATCACAATCCTCCTCTGAATTTCTTCTCCTTTTATTCATATGCAGTTGTCCGTGAATTCTCTGAAGCGGATTGATTGAGAAAGTTAGAACCTCGGCGAAGAACTTAATACGACTACGGGATCGGTATACACCTGAAGGAATATGGTAAGTTATAGACGAACCAATTACCGTAATCAGCATATACAGCAATACTGTACCGGACCGGGATAACCGAAAGGTGTGATACCTGTGCAAATATATGAAAATGGATTATTTATCTCATGTGAGGATGAGAACAGAATATTCAGTGTGCTTGTGGAGGATAAAGGCAAAATAGTTTTCACAGGAGACAAGGTTCCAGAAGTGTATTCCGCCGGCCGGTCACGCGTTAACCTGGATGGTAAATGCGTAGTTCCTGCCTTTGCTGATACACATATGCATTTCGAGTCATTTTCATTGTTCCATTCATCCCTGGATATTCGCGCCGCCCGAGACTTTAATGACCTTGGGGATATAATAGGCACTTACTGTAAGAACCATTCAAAGGAAAAAATCATCCTTGGTTTTGGTTGTTCTTCCCACTCCGTAAAAGAAAATATGCTGCCGGACCGTATTTTTCTTGACAAAATAACAACACTCCCCCTGATGCTGGTTAAATATGACGGGCATGCGTGTGTAGTCAACTCTTCTTTAATGAGGCAGTTTCCTGATTTTGTTCTTAACGACCCGGGTTTGGACAAACAATCAGG
>CBEULQ010000731.1:0-2102 GCA_965543975.1 uncultured Desulfocucumis sp.
TTTTTATCCTCATGTTAATAATTTTTATTCAATTAATAGTATATACTGTTTTTCTCCGACCTTTAATCTTAACTTGGGGAGCATACGAAAATGAAATAAAAATGCCGTTGGTTGGTGATAATTTAGCACCATATACAAGTTCAACACGTGCAATAACAATAAATGCTCCAGTTTCTGAGGTCTGGAAATGGCTGATTCAACTGGGCGCGGACCGGGGAGGTTTTTTCAGCTATGCTTTTATCGAAAAGGCATTAGGGTATGAGACTCGCAATGCAAATATCATTGTACCAGAGTTACAAGAAATGAAAGTTGGCCGTATTGTCCCGGGATCAATTGATGAGTCAAAAAGCATAATAAAATATAATTTTCCAGTGGTATATGTTGAACCAGAAAATTCTTTTGTTTTAAAAGGCTGGGGGGCTTTTGTTCTGAAGGAGCTCAATACAAAACAAACCCGTTTGATCATACGGACCCATGGCCGGGAATTGCCGAGTCTGAAGAGTAAGATCGGTGATTTTTTTGGAACGCCATTGCACTACATTATGGAAAGAAGAATGCTGATGGGGATTAAGGCTCGGGCTGAAGCTGGTAGTGGTGTTCAGCTATCCTCAACTTCAGACAATTTATGGTTTTCTGGTGTTTTTCTGTCAGGCATTGGTATATTCCTAATGGTCTTAATAGGCCGGGGCATGCAACGCGTTTTGCTGTCTGTAATATACGGCATTATTTGGCTTTGGCCTCTTTTGATTTTCGATCCAAAACCTATATACAGTATGATTCTATTGTTTGTAGTGGCTGTGCCCATGGTATGGTTCGCTTTTAAGCATATACTTAGCTAACCGATCAAATGCAGCCGGCTTGCAAGCTTACGGCTGATTTGTGACGTTATTTGCATGGAGTAAAAGAACGTGGTTTGATCGGCCACACGCTTGGGGAGGGAAAAGCATGTTATGGAGTGCACTATATAAAGAAAGGAGGGCTGACTGTACCCATTAAAAATATCATTCTTATTAGGGAGGTTAAATAAACATGAATAAACATGTCACATATTTTAACGAGACACTTACAAAGTACCTTGCCACAGTAGATAGTGAGGGAAATCCAAATGTATGCCCTTGTGGTTCAGCAAGAATGGTAGATGGAAAAAAAATATGCGCTTTAAGCGGTTATTTTGATAAAACTCTTGAAAACCTTAAGAATAATTCTAAAGCAGTATTTTTAGCCCAAAAACCAATGGATCAAGAATTTTTAGCCCACTTTGAGCAGACCGGGGAGGTACTATATCCTGCCGGGTATAGATATTACTGCACTTTGACAGATATATCCCAAGATGAAAAAGCCATTGAGCCATGGAGAAGCGGTCTTGCGGCAGTGACCGGAAACAGAATAGCCAGTAAAATAAATCTTCTGCTAACATTTGAAGTAAAAGAAATAAGAGAGATAGTTCTACAAAGAGCATAGGCTCTCTTAATTGTAAAGTAATTTCCGCTACGCCAAATTTAGGGAATATCCAAATGAAATTCATTTCCGGTAAGCGGTTTTCCCACTGAGTTTAAATATATAAATTGACTAATTTTTTATGATGTCCTGGTTGCTGATAAAACCAATGTCGGCAGCCTTTTCGTTTAGTATTAGTTAATAATATTGAAGTGGGGGTAAAATTGATGGATTTTAAAAAAATATTCAGGTCAGGCTTGAAGGTTTTTGCTTCCATTTTTCTTGTCGTATTCCTGTTTCACATATTTTTTTACTGGTACTCCCGGAGTACTGAAATGATTGGGCTTCCGGAAACCCAAAGACTAAACTACTATTTGCCTGAATACGATTTTGCTGAAAAACACAAAATTGTTATTCATTCTTCGCCGGAAAAAGTATTTGAAGCTATTCACAATATAGACATGAGAGAATCAAAAGTTATTAAAACCTTACTTTCATTACGAAATATTTACAGCCGTTAACGCTGTTTTCTGAGCACCTCGACCCATGAAATCACCCGGATCATTAAATTCATCCCAGTCAATCCCAGCCAGTGTTTTAGATGCGTCGTCAAAAATACCCATTTTACTTCTCCTAAACCAAAGTCCAGCCAGTGTTACCCGTGC
>CBEULQ010000732.1:0-2097 GCA_965543975.1 uncultured Desulfocucumis sp.
CCCCAATCTTGACCCGGAAAATCTATTTTTCAAGACGGCTTTTACTGATAGTACTTGTTTGTATTTGTCGGTAAGTTTGCCGGAAAAAGCTACTTGCTAAAAAAAGTGGCTTTTTCTGGCTTGTAATGCAGGTATTGCCAATTTATCATCGAAAGAAATACATGTATTTCATTAATTAATTTTTTAACGGGGGAAGAAGAAATGAGAGGTTTTCTTTTTGTGGCTGTTTTTGTAGTCTTTATTATGGTAATTCCAGGTTGCGGAAACAAGGTTGAACAAACTAACGTGCCAAATGATGAGCATGACACACCTAGACTTAGTGATTCAACCCAATATAATGATGTGCCCACCAACAAATCTGGCGATTTATCAACTGTAAATAAATACGAAGATATCGATGGTTGGGAAATTACTTATCCGGCTAGTTGGGATAAAGTTGAAGCTAATTATTTTCAAGAACAGGCCTCCGGAAAAACAGTTGAATTTAGCTCGGCGGCGACTTCAAAAGATGCCCTGGAAAAATGGTTAAACGCAGAGATTACTCGTAAACTGAAAGCAAGTGAGGCTGCAAACACTTTGTATGAACCACTTAGCATTTCTAAAAAAGGGAGCTTAACCATTTATAAGTACTCAATTAAATCGAGAATTGAATCATTGGAACACGTACTAAGGACAACGGTTTTCTTCGATGGGAAACGGCGATATGAATTTCGAACATCGATCCCACCGGTTACTGAAAAAGAATGGGAGAATATTATTAATTCCTTTAGTGTTAAAAGCAGGATGTAAATCAACCTAACGCATGAAGTGCGACAGGGGACGGTTCTTATCTGTCGCATTCGTCGAAAGGAAGAGCTAAGCCGGGTGTCTGGGCAATTAAACATCCAGCGCTTTTTTTGCGGAATTCTGGCTATGGTGATAGGGCTGATTTATATTTTCAATTTGCCCGGGCTTACTGGCGATGCCACGCCGACTACGATAACATGGGGGCGAATAGTGACGTTCGTTGGTATACTGATCCTGTTGACGGTGCTGTGGGGCAACAGTGTCGGTGGACTATGGAGAGTTTTCCTGTCCATAATACTAGGAACCACGGTCCTGATGCAGTTTCCGCCTATTCTACTCTGGATTTATTCAAAGGACAGGTAATCAGTGACGGCCCGGTTGGACCGGTGGGCATTTGCTTTGGTCGGCCCCCCACCTGTCCCAACTTATCGAAAAGAAAACCATTTACTTTCATTAATAAAATGTTTAAAAGGAGTTTTTAATAATAATGAATAGAAAATTGTTATTCAGGTCTGGGCTGGTGGTTGCAGTAGCTTTGATTGTACTGACATGCGTTTTTTTTATTTCAGGCTGCTCAAATGGCAAATTGACGTCGGACCAGGCAGCTGCAGGGAAGGTTAATACTGAAGAGTTGCACAGTTATTTTCAGAACTTTGATGGATGTTTTCTTTTATATGATATGAAAACAGGTAAGTATAGCGTCTATAATGAGGTAAGAAGTGAAAAGCAATTCTCGCCGTGCTCTACCTTTAAGATTTACAATTCATTGATTGGTTTGGAAACAAAAGTACTACAGGATGAAAATACGGTGTTGAAATGGGACGGTACTCATTACCCTATTGAATCATGGAACAGGGATCATACACTAAAATCGGCTATTGCCAACTCAGTAGTCTGGTATTATAAACAATCCGCATCAAAGGTCGGACCGGAAAGAATGAAGCAGTATATAGACTTGCTTAATTACGGCAATAAGGATATCAGCAGCGGGATAACCAACTTCTGGCTCCATCCGAATTCCTTGAAGATTTCTCCGAAGGAGCAAATGGATTTGCTCAGAAAACTGTATAATTATCAATTGCCCTTTTCCCGTAGAAACATCGATAGCGTAAAAAAAATCATCGTGCAGTTTAATGATGGTGGGACCGTTCTTTCCGGGAAAACGGGTTCCGGCATGAAAGACAATCAATATGTTTTGGGTTGGTTTGTCGGATATGTGGAAAAGGAAGGGAACGTATATTTCTTTGTAAACAATATTGAAGGGCGGGACAATGCGGGAGGAGATAAGGCCAAGAGTATAACGCTTAGTAT
>CBEULQ010000733.1:0-2096 GCA_965543975.1 uncultured Desulfocucumis sp.
CCTCCCAGTCTCTCACAAAGGGCTCATCCGGCAGAGGAAGTTCCCGCCATGGTATAATATTGGTATGATCAAATTGATTCTCTCGAAGAAACGGCAATTGTTCTTGCAATTACCCGCACCCCTCTGCCTTAAGTCTATTAGCAGTATTCATAAAATTGCATTTCATTCAGGCAAGCTGCCTCTTGGCAAGCTCTGCAAAGATGCCGCCATTATCCATTAATTGTTCATAAGTGCCGTTTTCAATGACTTTGCCTTTATCCAGCACTAAAATCCTGTGGCACTTTACTATTGTGCTCAGCCGGTGGGCAATTACTATACGTGTGGCCTGCAGCCGGTCCAGGCTTTCGCTGACCACGGCCTGGGTTCTATTGTCCAGGGCGCTGGTAGCCTCATCAAAGTAAATTATCTTTGGTCTATTGACAATGGCCCGGGCGATCAAGAGCCTTTGCCTCTGCCCTCCGGACAGACTGCCCGATCCCTCACTGACCACCGTTTGCATACCCATGGGCATGGCCTGGATATCCTGGTCCAGTCCGGCCATCCCGGCTGCTTCCCAGGCGTCGTCCATGGTCAGACGGATATTGGCCCCCACAATGTTGGTAAAAATATCTCCGGACATCAGCTGTCCGTTTTGCAGGACCACTCCCAGCTGCCGGCGCACAGAGCGAATGTCCACCGCGTCAAGGGGCTGGCCGTTGTAAAAAACCTGGCCTGCCTCCGGTTTTTCAAACCCCAGCAGAATGCGGAAAAGGGTGGATTTTCCACTGCCCGAGGTGCCCACAATACCTATGTACTCTCCCGGCCGCACCTGCAGTGAAACATCATCCAAAATCAGGGGACCCTCTTTTTTATAGCGGAAAGAAACGTGGCTTACCTCAATGGACCCGGTCAATTCACCGGGATCGCCCTTGGACTCGTCATATTCCGGCAGTGCCTGCAAAATAGGCTTTATCCTTTCATACAGAGGGATAATCATGTTAATGGAGAGCAGTGACTGAAATAATGAAAGGATAGCAGTCATAAAACTGACTAGGGCGGCATTAAAGGCAACAAATTTGCCCGCTCCCATTGAATTGTGATCCACATTAACCAGGGTGTAGAAAATAACGATGGAAGTGATTACTGGAAAAACCGATTCAAAGGCAGCCAGCCGGCTGCTTATGGTCCTGCTTTTATAAGTGACTTTTCTCAGGCCGGTGAACTCCTTGGACCATAAATAGAAAGCCCTTTTTTCCGCGCCGGAAACCCGGAGCTTGGCCACGCTCCCGATTAACTGCAAAACCAGACCGGCAATTTTATAGGATATGTCCACACTTTGCCGCTGATAGCGCATCTGGCTGAACTGAAAGAATACCGTCACGGCCACCGCCGCCGCCATTAGGACTGTGGCCACCCCTGCCAGCCGCAAATCATAATAAAACAGCAGGCCAAAATTAAAAAAGGAGAAGAGGCTGGAAATAACGGTGGTAATAACCACTCCGGTCAACATCTTCCGGATCTGGCTTATGCCCATGGCCCGCATGGCCAGTTCACCGGAAGTATACTCCTTGAAAAAAGGCGCCGGCAGACCGAGCAGCCTGTCCCAGACAGCCGCCTGGATGGGTCCCTCCATCCTTCCTTCCAGCCTGAGCATGGCAAGTGAGCGGGTCAATTGAAACAGCAGCCCGGCCAGAGCGCCGGCGGCCAGGAAAAAGGCAACCTGCAGCAGCTGTGCCTTTTCTCCCCCGGGAATAATAGTGTCGAAAACAATTCCTGTGGCTATGGGAATTACCATTCCCAGCAGGCCGCCCAGTAAACCCATCAGTACCACCATGACCAGGTCCCGCTTCCAGCAATTCTCAATCCCGAAAGTTAAGACCTCACGCAAGGTCATGGGCTTTTGGGGAAACGGCCGGTAAAAGGCAACGGCAAAGGGCTTCACCCTGGAGGCAATTTGATCGTTTACCGTAACACTGGTTTTATTGTCCGGGTCGTACAGCCGGTACTGTGTTGGAGACAGCGGAAGCAGGGCCACCGGACGGCTGTCCTCCTCCAGGTAAGCCAACAGGGGGCCATTGTCCCGCTTATGCCACTCCCCTTTTAATGCCACCTGGCGT
>CBEULQ010000734.1:0-2095 GCA_965543975.1 uncultured Desulfocucumis sp.
AGGAACGCTTTTATATCTTCCAATCGCTTTTGCACCGAAGCATTTAATTCGGGATGCGTGAAAATATAAAAGCGTTCCTCTGTGATAGCTTTGAAGACGTGATCGGCAGCTTGCTGAGGGGACATTCCATTCTCCACGCCTTGGCGTATAAACTGCACCATGGCTTCTTCTTCCGGAGTCAGGGGTCTTGCTGTTTCATTTTGTAGTTCGACGGGGCGATTACGCTCTGAGTCCATAATTCGAGTTTTTACAAATCCTGGACACAGGACGGAGGCTTTGACTTTGGCGTTTAGATGTGCCAGCGAATGGTAGAGTTGTTCCGATAGTGCTACCACTGCGTGCTTGGTGACAGCATAAGAGGAAACGCCGGTGGTCAATCCCGCTATAGATGCTGTGTTAACGATATGACACTCGGTATCCTGGGCAAGCATAATGGGAACAAATGTGCGCAACCCATGAATAACCCCCCACAGATTTACGCCAATGATCCATTCCCAATCCGCAAGAGTGCTTTCCCAAATTGTGCCGCCCGATCCGATCCCGGCATTGTTAAATAACAAATGTACTGCTCCAAAGGTATCCAACGTCTTCCGGGCAAGGGCCTCCACCTCACTTGCTTTAGAGACATCCGTACGGACAGCCAGCACCTTTGTTCCTGTGGATTGCATCTCCATTTGGGTTTGCAGTAAAGCCGGCTCCTCGATGTCGGCCAGAACAACCTTCATGCCTTCCTGGGCGCAGCGCTCAGCTAATCCGCGGCCGATGCCGCTGGCAGCTCCGGTGACAACTGCAACCTTATCCCTGAATTCTTTCATGTTTATCCCCCTCCCATTTTAAGTTATTCTGTTGCATTTAATTTTATATTAATTGCTATTTATTACCAATGCCATTTAAAGCTTTATTATCCAAATTTTCAAATATATATTTTCCCCTCGTCGCCATCCACAATAATTGACTGATTGTCTTTTATTATCTTCAATACGCCGGGAATGTTAACCACCGCCGGAATGCCGTACTCCCTGGCCACAATGGCTCCGTGGGACACAATCCCTCCCGTCTCCATTACAATGGCAGAAGCCCTTAAAAACAGGGGAGTCCATCCCGGGTCGGTTGACGGGGCCACCAGCACATCTCCAGCCTGCAGTTTTTCCCCTTCATTGGGATGAACAATTAATTTTGCCGCGCCGGAAGCCCTCCCCGCAGCCACACCCATACCTGTCAGCGCATTGCCCGTGCTGCGAACAGCGGGTTCCGCAAATTTGGGGACCTCATCTATAATATAGTCAGGGTATGAAAGCGCCTCCATCTCTTTTCTCCTGGCCTTCCGCTCAGCCACCAGAACGTTCAGACCTCTGCCGTTCCAGTCCCCCATCAAAATGGATATAATTTCACTCCAGGAACAGTGGTATATATCAGCCTGCTCTGCCAGAGTTCCCTTCGCCGCCAGCCGGAGACCTATCTCCTGGAATGCTAAACGGTAGGATTCAGTTATCTTCATTAACGTGAACTTGCCCATTTCTCTGATTTCCGCGCCTTTCAGAGACTGTTTTAGCAAGCTCTTAATCAATTCACGCCTGTAAAAAGGAACCTTTCGGTTTACCTCCCGCCAGGCCTCGTCCACTTTATCTTTTTGCCGGGCCTTTATTTTTCCGGGATCAGCGGTTCCCATGGTGTTCCTGACGACACTCAAGAGGTAAGAAGGGTCTTCCCGCCAGCGGGGGTTGATGATTTCACATTCATAAACTGCCCGGTGGCCGTATTCCGCCAGAAAGTTTCGAAATGATTGTTTGAACGGAGATTCCTCCGGCAGTTCTTTTTCCCACAGGAGAGGATTATAGGTTTCGTCAGAAAAGTACCTCCTGGCGGCATCGTCACCCCGGGCAATTTCCGCCAGTTCCACCAGGCGGTAGCCTTGCCGGGCACTGGTTATGTCCGCGCCCCCTGCCATCAGGGCGTTGACCATCGTTCTGCCTTTACCGGGAAAATATTTTTCCAGTGCTTTAACAAGCATATTCGTATCGGCAGCAGAGACACAAAAAGTATACACCGGGTAGAATTCATAGTATGCACTTTTAATATCAGACAATTTATCGAG
>CBEULQ010000735.1:0-2093 GCA_965543975.1 uncultured Desulfocucumis sp.
GAACAGGCTTCTTTCAAACCCGCCAAGGCGGGTTAGGGGGGGATGCTGACAATCAACTGATTTCTTAATATAAATATTTTTGCAAGGAGGGAGTGTTATATGGAAAAGCTGAATATCTTCCGCGATATTGCAGAACGGACCGGCGGGGATATTTATCTGGGCGTCTGCGGAGGAGTAAGAACAGGAAAATCAACTTTCATCAAAAGATTCATGGAGCTATTGGTTTTGCCCAATATAAAAAGCCCTCATGAAAAAGACCGGGCCCGGGACGAATTGCCCCAGAGCGGTGCCGGCAGGACCATTATGACCACAGAGCCGAAATTTGTACCCAATGAAGCGGTGGAAATACAGGTTACTACCGGTCTGAAGGTAAAGATGAGGCTGGTTGACTGCGTAGGCTACAAAGTGGAGGGCGCCCTGGGGTACGAAGACGAGGACGGGCCGCGAATGGTTTCCACCCCCTGGTTTGAGGAGCCCATTGCTTTTCAGGAAGCTGCGGAGATAGGGACCCGCAAGGTTATTTCCGAGCATTCCACCATGGGTATTTTAATTACCACCGACGGCAGCATCACGGACATAGCCAGGGAAAATTATGTCGAGGCGGAGGAAAGAGTTGTTGATGAACTTAAAGACATCAACAAGCCCTTTATAATTATACTAAATACGATTCGCCCGCAGTCCCCGGAAGCCATGGATCTGGCGGAGGAGCTATCTGAAAAATACGATGTGCCGGTGCTGCCGGTGAACTGCGCGGAACTAAATCAGAAAGACGTGCTATTCATACTGGAAAAGGTACTTTTCGAATTCCCGGTAAACGAGGTCAACATTTCGCTGCCCCTTTGGGTGGAAGAATTGGAGTCAATCCACTGGCTGCGGCAGAAATTTGAAGACGCAGTCAGGGAGACCGTACGCCACGTACGCAGGCTCAGGGATATCAACAATGCCGTGGATCACCTGGCGGATTACGACTTTGTATCACAGGTCAGTCTGCACAGAATGGATATGGGCAGCGGTGTTGCCGCCATTAACATCAGCTCCAGGCCTGAACTTTTCTATCAGGTTCTTAGCGAGGAGAGCGGACTGCAGATAACCGGCGATCATGAGCTGTTCAGGCTGGTAAAAGATCTGGCAGTGGCCAAGAAGGAATTCGATAAGGTATCCAACGCACTGATGGAAGTTAAGGAATCGGGTTACGGTGTGGTAACGCCAAGGCTGGATGAAATGAACCTGGAGGAACCGGAACTTATCCGCCAGGGCAACAGATTCGGTGTCAAGCTTAGAGCCAGCGCACCCTCTCTACATATCATAAAGGCCGACATCACCACCGAGATCACACCTATCATAGGTACGGAAAAACAGTGCGAGGAACTGGTGCGTTACATGCTGGACGGTTTTGAGGGGGATCCCAAAAAACTGTGGGAGTCGGAGATATTCGGCAAGTCCTTGCATGATCTGGTAAGAGAAGGCATACAGAACAAGCTGCACAGGATGCCTGAGAACGCCCAGGTCAAATTGCAGGAAACATTGCAGCGAATAGTCAACGACGGAGGCGGAGGATTGATCTGCATACTGATTTAACCGGTCATAGGCCGGTTTTTTCTTTTGTATAGCGGTAATTTGAAGAACATAAGCACAGACTTGCCCTTTTTTAGAAAAAGGGTTTTTTGGGGTGTTCGTGATTCTCAAATGGTTAAACACACCCATATAATGGCTATTTAGGAAAAACTACTAGAATTATGTTAGAATATGGCTATAATTATGACTAGCAAAAGTTCTTCTGGTAGTGCATTAGGAAATGTTTATTAACCGGTTGTGCCCTTTACCTATTGGGAGATGAAATCTCAGCATAATTTACTATCTGACATTTGTAGAGGTGAAGGAGTATCGGCGGAGAGGGGGTGGGATTTTGCAAGTTATATAGGAAGCCCATAACAGACTGAACAGGTTGTCGGCCACCCGTCTATTGTGGGCTAACACAATCTATTATCTTTAAATGTCGGGAAAGGATGGGCTGTAATTCTATCTAGCCTCTTTGTTTCAGTAGCGTTAAAAATACCCAGAAAACTAAGCATCATTGCCAGCAGAACCCAATG
>CBEULQ010000736.1:0-2091 GCA_965543975.1 uncultured Desulfocucumis sp.
CTTCCATTTTTTCATTAAATTCATCTCCTTTGCTATTTTTCACCCTATAACGATCCTCTTTAGTAAATTATAAAACCCCAAAATTACGAACTTCTTTCCAATAGCTTACGTTTCCATTAAAAGATACTATTTCCGTCAACAAATAAGGGCCAGGTCTGATTAGATTGTTAATTGATTAATTTTATGGATTTCACCCTGATACACAAATTATATTTTCCGTAACTTACGGTCAAATTACGAAAATCTTAATAATCTATTAAAATTAAAAAAGGCGCCGGGATGTACCCTCGCCTTTGTCGACACATTTTAGGTTTGTAAGTATCCCTTTCGATCTTTTGGAGCAGGAGGTCATCAGCCAGAGCAAGTAGCCTGGATATTGCATGGGTACCTTGCGAAAAACGTAGTCCCTTCCTCTTCCGACACCGTGAAGGAAATGGACCCGTGCAAATAACGCTCAGTGAGCATCTTCATACTGTAAGTACCCAGCCCGCGATCGTTCCCCTTGGTCGAGAAGGATCTCTGGAAAAGCTGCAGTTGGACTTCCCGGGGTATTACTCCCGGATTTTTCACCCAAAACTCAACCTGCCCGTCTTGGAACCGGCAGCCCAAACATATCATATCACCGGCTCCGGACGCTTCCAGGGCGTTTTTCAACATATTTCCCAGTACCCGGTGAAGCAGCCGCGGGTTGCTGGTGAAAGCCACATTCTTTGCTGCCGGGTCTATCAGTATCTGCCGGTCCCGGAAAGCCTCATAAACGGCAAAATGCGCGGCCACTTCGGACAATAAATCTAAGGATTGCAATGGTACCATACTAATCTCGAGCTCATTTTTTTCAGCCAGTATCAGATCGTGTTGTTCCCTTATTTGTTCCACCAGCAGCTTCGCCGATGATTGAATGTCAAGCATAAACTCTTTGGCCAGAGCAGGATCGACCGTTTTTTCCAGCAACTCGGAGAGACCTAATAAGCCTCCGGCCGTATTCATGACATCATGGAAGAAAATGCGCTCCAGGTTATGGCGTCTCTTTTCGTCGTTAATATCCACTATGGATAATACAGTAAAATCGTCATTGTTGATCTGAATCGGCATGGCTGTTACCCCTAGATCAAGCGCTTCCAGCCCCGCATCGTTGTTGACCAGGATCCGGCACTCGTGGTAGACCTTTCGTTTACATTGACTTTCCAGGATGGCGTTTACAGCCCCACAGGTACGGCAAAATTCCGTGGTCCCGCAACCACCGGCCATCTCGCAGGCATGTATACAGCGCAGCAGTTCTCCCGGACGAAGGCCTTTTACCGATTCATGACCTTCGACTCCCAGCAAGTCCAGCAGAGCCATGTTACAGAGGATTACCTGGCGATTGTGATTTAGAACCATTACAATGTACGGAAGCGCGTCAAAAAAACTACAAGCCCTGAATAAATCTTCTGCAACCCTTGCCTGCTGTGCAATTTTCTCGTCTGGTGCCCGTTCCGCGGGCGCAAAGCAAGTCGTCAGGCTCTCGGAATTCATTTGAGGGTTCATCTCCTTTAGCTGGTGATCCAACTAATTAAAACTGTTTCTTTTTTAAACCACCGTTTTCCTCTACAAGAGAATCCATCTGCATACAAAATTTATTGGAAGGAACAATTCGCCCCAAATACGAATAAAAAAACCGGAGATGGTTTAACTATCCCCGGTTTCTCCTGTGTATGCCATATTTCCACCAGTCTTTCAGTTCGGTTACCTCTTAAACAGATTAAATTGCCGGCCAAGTAATAAGCCACCGTCCTGACGGTGGCTTTAGATTATTGAAGAGCCTAATGCACATTGTTTACTTACCAAACCGGTCTTCCACCCTTCCGCAGGGATTCTGGGGGTTCATCATGCTGGCCCGTTTCATTTCCTGTTCGTCTTTCAGTTCTTCCTGAGTTTTGGTCTCTTGAGACAATGTCGGTTTTTTTTCTTCCTTGGTCATGAAAACGCACCTCCTTTCTTTTTATATCCTTTGCTATTTTTACGCCCTAAGTTAACCTCTTTAGTTAATATTAAAACTTAATAATTACAGGCTTCTTTCCAATAGCTTACGTTTTTATTAAAAAATCAGAG
>CBEULQ010000737.1:0-2090 GCA_965543975.1 uncultured Desulfocucumis sp.
ATTAATGAACAAAATTTCCTTCTTAAAGGAATCTAAAAAGATTTAAATAAGTAAAATGGAGGAATGATCTATGAAAAATGATGGCAATGTTGTTACTATTTCAATACCGGAAAGTATTTATGAAAAGATAAGGGATAAGTTAGATGATACTGAATTTAATACAGTTGAAGCATATGTAAATTTTGTTTTAAACGAAGTTTTATATGAAGATGAGCAGTCTTTTAATTCTGATGAGGAAAGCGAAGTAGGGGCGAGATTAAAAGATTTAGGCTATATAGACTAATTAGTTGAGAGGGAAAAGAATGAGTAGAAAAGTTATTGTGATTGGGCTAGATTGTGCAGCGCCAAAATTATTGTTTCAGGATTTTTATAATCGTTTACCAAATTTAAGTATGATGATTCAAAAAGGTGTTTACGGCAATCTTAGGAGTTGTAATCCACCGATTACCATACCGGCATGGATGGTAATGTCCACAGGAGTTGATCCAGGAAGCCTTGGCTTGTATGGCTTTAGGCATAGAAAAGGATTTTCATACAACCAAGGTTGGATTGCCAATGCAAAATCCGTAAAAAGAAAGACCATATGGGATTATGCTGGAAAAGTCGGGAAAAAGGTTTCGTTAATAAGCGTGCCTCCTTCCTATCCTCCTAGTCCTGTAAACGGGAATATGATTTCATGTTTTATTACGCCAGGTGTTGATCGACCATACACTTACCCGGAGAGCCTGCAGGCGGAAATTGAGGATCTCTTTGGGGAGTATATGTTTGACGTGGTGTTCCGCACGGAGGACCGTGATGTTATTCTGGACGACTTGTATAAGATGACCGACAAGAGGTTTAAGGTCATAGAGTATCTCATGACTCAAAAGCCCTGGGACTTATTTATGTTTGTAGAAATCGGCGTGGATCGGATTCACCATGCTTTTTGGAAGTACTACGACAAAGAGCATCCCAAGTACGAGCCTGGCAATAAATATGAGAACGTAATTCCTGACTATTACAAATATATAGATAAAAAAATCGGAAAGTTACTTGAGCTTGTTGATAGCGATACGGTTGTATTGGTTGTGTCCGATCACGGTGCCAAGGGTATGCACGGCTGTTTTTGCATTAACCAGTGGTTGATAGAGCAAGGTTACCTGGTATTGAAAGAAAAGCCCGAAAGGATTATTGACCTGGATAAAGCGGCGGTTGACTGGTCCAGGACAAAGGCCTGGGGTTGGGGCGGGTACTACGCCAGGATATTTTTCAACGTTCAGGGCAGGGAACCGGCAGGTATAATTCCTCCCGGCCAATTTGATAAAGAGAGGGAACTGCTCAAGGAAAAACTGATGGCAATTAAAGACCCATCGGGTAGGATCATGGAAAACAAAGTTTTTAAACCGGTAGATCTTTATCAAGAATGCAAAGGTGATCCGCCCGATCTGATGGTCTATTTTGATGACTTGCGGTGGCGTTCCGCCGGGACCATCGGCCACGAATCCCTTTATCTTTTTGAAAATGACACCGGTCCGGATGATGCGGTACACGATTATAACGGTGTTTTTGTCCTATATGATCCTCAGCAGGAGTATGGGTTAAGAATTGATGGAGCGAACCTGCTGGATATTGCGCCAACTGTTTTGTACTTAATGGACTTGCCGGTAGCAGACAACATGTCAGGCAGGGTGTTGCTGCCTGGATTGGAGTCGGGGGAAAATGACCTGCAGTTTTCACGTGAAAAAAAGCCTTGTACTGAAAAGGTATCTGAGCAAGTAGGAAATGCGGTATCAATAAATAGTGTTGAAAAACTTTTGGAGAGTTCGGGGATTATTGATTCAAAAAGAGTTATATCAGGTTCTATAAAAGAGGGAAAAGGTTGTGTCATATGGATGACCGGTCTGTCCGGGGCGGGGAAAAGCACCCTGGCCCGCAGCCTGTATTCACGCCTGAGAGATAGAGGTTACAGAACAGAAATCCTTGACGGTGACGAGTTGCGGGAAGCATTGAGTCCAGACCTGGGTTTCAGCAAGGAAAACAGAGAGCAGCATAACCGCCGGGTCATTTATCTGAGCAAGCTGCTTTCGCGTAACGGCGTGATCGTTATTGTT
>CBEULQ010000738.1:0-2089 GCA_965543975.1 uncultured Desulfocucumis sp.
TTTCATTTGCACCCGTATATACTGGACGAAGGTAAACGTTTAATAAAAAAAGAAGAGGAATTAATTGAACTCACGTCAAAGGAATTTGATCTGGCATTACTGCTGGCCAAACATCAGGGCCAGGCTTTATCCCGGGAGCAAATTATTGCTCATATATGGGGCGACGATTATGTGGGCACCGACCGGGCAGTGGATGACCTGGTGCGGCGTCTGCGCAAAAAATTACCCGAATTGCGCATAGAAACATTATATGGATATGGTTACAGGATGGTATTTCAATGAAAAAGTTTCCATTGACAATAAAAATCTGGCTGGCGCTGTTTTTTATAAGTTTATTGTTATATATAATTTTTTTGCTGATTATCCCGGATATAATCCGCAGTTTTTTTACGCTGCCATTAATGGATTCACCACCATCAAACAGATTCGCCGTACAAGAAAGACGGGGTCCCTTCAAAAATTTTCCTGTCAGACAATTTATTCTTCTGGACAACGGGGCAACACTTCCGGAAAAGGCCTCAGAAATGCTGCCATCTTATCTCTTACAGGAAGTATCCCAAAAAGCAAAATTACAACAAGAACCTGCTCACAGGTATGAATATATTAATGAGCAGGTGCGTTATCACTATGTTATAAACAAGACTGAAGCATACGGTCATCCATTGTATCAGATATCAATACTGACAAAATCGGACGAAAATCTTTTTGTCAATAAATTGTTGTTACAGTTTACCTTCTTCGCCGGTGGCGCCCTTATTGTCAGTTGGTTTGCCTCTCTATTTATCGCCCGTTATTTGACGCGCCCGCTAGTTCAAATGGAGCGACACGTTAAACGCATTGCCGGCAGGGACTGGCACGAACCCCTTCAAGTCAATAATAAGGATGAATTCGGACAACTGGCACAGTCCATTGAAAGCATGCGCCAACAATTGATAAGGCAGGAAGAAATACAACAATCCATGATGCAAAATATATCCCATGAATTGAAAACCCCTGTTATGGTTATCCGGAGCTATGCCCAGGCCATGCAGGACGGCCTTTATCCCAGCGGGGATCTGGCCGGCAGCATTAAGGTAATAGATGATGAAGGAGCGCGGCTGGAAAATTTAATAAAACAATTGCTCTGCTTAACCAGGCTTGATTATCTGTCAACCCAAAAACCGGTCAACAATATTATTAAATTAGACGAGTTTATCAAAGAAAATGTAGAGAGGTTGCGCTACCGCCGATTGGAAATAGACTGGGAATTGAAGCTGCAGCCCGTGGAATTGAAGGGAGACGAAGAAAAGTGGCGTGTATTGATAGAGAATATACTGGATAATAACCTGCGCTATGCTTATTCCTGTATTCAGATAACTTTATCTGTGGATGAAGAAAAGGGGGAAATTACTGTTCAGTTCTGCAATGACGGTTCGAAGATTGAACCCAATGTGTTGGAGAAGGTGTTTCAACCCTTTAGGAAAGGGCAGGAAGGAAAATATGGCCTTGGATTACACATTGCTCAACGAATTGTAAAAATGTATCAGGGAGAAATCCGTCTATATAATATTGATGGAGAAAGAAACTGGGTGTGTACAAATATCAAAATCCCATTATCCCCAAAAGCAATAAGTTAATGGGTTTATCTTATAAAAACTTCAATATTAGACAACCAAAATAGAAGCAGGGTTATTTACAGCCTGCTTCTATTTGGCATATAAGGCAAAAAATCATAATTTGTGACAGAAGACACATAAATATGCTTAATAAAAAACCTTAATTTCTGTGACTTTTTTTATGATTGCCGCTTCTACCGTTCTTGCCATATCTGATTATTACCTCTTCATGCAAAAGTATGTCATCTATTGATATTGCATTAAAATCAGCAAGCTCTATACACTTGGCGCAATTATCGCAGGTCTTGGTGGGATCCAAATCACAAACAAAACATTCACAGCAGTTATCACAAAGCTTGCCTTCCTCCAAAATACACATTTTGGAAATTTGTTTCAGTTTATTTCGATCTATCTTTATCAAACGACAACCCATCCCTTTCTTTAACAGATGCTAAATGACTGTTTAAGGATGCTGCCGGCCCTGCTATCTCCAA
>CBEULQ010000739.1:0-2089 GCA_965543975.1 uncultured Desulfocucumis sp.
CGCTCCCGTATTTTAAGCGGTACCCGCAGGATGAGGATTGTGGAGCAGTTGCCCATCGGGCCTAAAACTTTTATTACCTTGGTGGATGTTGGCGGTGTATACTACCTGCTGGCACAGCACGAAAACGGGGTTACCGTGGTGAATGAATTGGATGAACTGCCCGGACCGGTTGCGCCGGAAGAGAGTGATATGGACATAAAGAATTTTTTATCCGCAGCCGGCCGCAGTTTGAGTTTTATTAACTCAAAAATAGCAAAACAGCGTACCCGGGAATAACTATCGTCAGCTAACGGAGCAGTCAATAATGAAATTCAAATTACCTCTGTTATTATTTATACCTTTTTTAATGCTAATAGCGTCCCCATTCCCCTCCGGTGCCGAACCGCTTCCCGGTATAGATCTGACCGTCAGTCCCACAGACAATCCCCGGGAAGTTGTGGACAGCGTTAAGATACTGGTGCTGCTTTCACTGTTGGCTTTGGCTCCGGCTTTTTTGCTTATGGTAACCAGTTTTACCAGGATAATAGTGGTACTTTCGCTGCTGAGGAACGCCATAGGAATTCCCCAGTCGCCTCCAAACCAGGTGTTAATTGCCCTGGCACTTTTTCTTACAATGTTTATTATGTCCCCGGTATATACACAGATTAACGACCAGGCTCTAAAGCCTTATCTTGACAACAAAATGTCCCAGGAGGAGTTTTTTGATGCCGCGGCCAAACCTTTGCGGACCTTCATGCTGAAACAGACCAGGGAGCAGGATCTGGCCCTTTTTGTAAGCCTTAGCAAGATGGAGCAGCCCCGCAACCGCGATGAGGTATCTCTCACTGTTGTGGTGCCGGCATATGTAATCAGCGAATTAAAAACAGCCTTCCAGATGGGGTTCCTGCTTTATGTGCCCTTTCTGGTCATAGACATGGTGGTGGCCAGCACATTAATGTCCATGGGGATGTTCATGCTGCCGCCGGTAATGATTGCGCTGCCCTTTAAAATATTGTTATTCGTCATGGTGGACGGATGGTACCTGGTGGTCAAATCGCTGGTGGAAAGCTTCGGCTAGGAGGTAGGAATGACTGATACGTTTATCATTCAGATAACCAGGGAAGCCCTTGTGATGGTTCTGATACTGTCTGTTCCGATCCTTCTGGCAGGCCTCTTGGTGGGTCTGGTTATCGGTATATTGCAGGCCACCACCCAAATACAGGAGCAGTCATTAACCTTTGTGCCAAAATTAATAGTTACCTTTGTTCTCATGGCTCTGCTGACACCCTGGATGATTAAGGTCATGGTGGGCTATACCGGCGAGCTTTTTGCCAAACTACCCTCGGTAATAAGGTAATGATCATATGCTAAATTATGAACTGGCGGTTAACTTTCTTCTTATATTAACCAGGGTAAGCGCTTTTATAGTTGTAATACCTGTATTCGGGGGACCTAATACGCCCCGGCTGCTAAAAATAGGGTTTTCCTTTGTATTGGCGGTTCTGCTGCTGCCGCTGGTGGCGCCTGTGGCCTCCCCAATTACCGGCGGGCTGATTGGTTTCGCACTGGCGGTGCTTAGAGAGGCAGTTGTAGGGGTGGCAATGGGTCTGGTTTGTTTTTTTATACTGCATAGTCTTACCATTGCCGGCCAGCTCTTTGACATGCATATAGGTTTTATGATGTCGAACTTTTTTGATCCTGTTACCGGCGGGCAGACCACCCTGCTGGCAAAATTTTTATATCTGTTGGGAATAACCCTTTTTCTTACCATGGATGGCCATCATATGGTTATATCCGGTTTGTTTAAAAGTTTTCAGATGGTCCCGCTGACCGGGGCGGAATTCAACGGCGATACCGCGTTATTTATAATAAGGGTTTTTGCCAGGATGATAACCATTGCCGTACAGATATGCCTCCCCATAATTGCCGTGGTTTTGATTATAGACGTAGCCCTGGGGCTGGTGGGAAAAACGGCGCCCCAGATGAATATATTTATGCTTGGTTTTCCCATAAAAATAGCCATGGGCATAGCAACCCTGGCTGTGATGGTACCGCTTATGGGCACGGTTTTCAGCTCTCTTTTCCGGATGATGGAAAGGGATTTATATAC
>CBEULQ010000740.1:0-2087 GCA_965543975.1 uncultured Desulfocucumis sp.
GGCTGCCGCTGCAAAATTCTAACACGGCCCACGGAACAGGTTCGCGACCAGTGTATACGGTTTGGTATTTATGAGGGCGAAACGGTAAATTGCTGCGAAGTTTTACCCGCAGGGCCGGTGGTTATCAGCAAGAACAGGCAGGAAATAGCCATAGGCAGGTCGCTTGCCTGCAAAATAACGGTTGAGGAAATATAATTGGTAGCGGCACTGATGAGGCTGTTTGCCGGAAGGAAGCAGGGACTGAGCATAAGCGGGAGGTAATTTTTTTGAGCGGATCAAAGGATGATATTATAATATGCAAACAGTGCGGTTATAAAATAGACCGGCTCACGAATTTTCGGTGCCCGCGCTGCTATACGCTGCTGCTGCAGTGTTGTTCCTGTAGTGGAAACTGTAAAAAGTGCGCGGTTCCTCATGGTGATGAAAATGGCGGCATAAAGAAATGATCTTTTTTAAAAAACCACGAAAAGTGGTTTTTTTCTTTTCCGGAGGAGTTATGCATAGACTGTAGAAGATGGAAAAAGTTTAAAAGAAATGCTAAAATATTGTTTAATAAGTGAGGCTGCCCGTTATATAAATAATTCTTTCGGTTGAAATTTGTAATTCCGGACGAAAATTCTTTTTACCGTGAATAATATATAAAAATAGGAGGTGTTCAACGGATGAGTGTTCTGGGTTTGATAGTGGCCTGTCTTTTCTTTGCCGCCGGTGTGGCCGGTACGCTATTGCCAGCCCTTCCGGGCGCACCGCTGATACTGCTGGGTATGATTATTTACGGGCTGTTTACGGGATTCTACAACATGTCTCTTTGGTTTTTCATATTTCAGGGAGTGGCCGTGGGGCTGATTTTTCTTGTGGACTATGCCGCTAACGCCTGGGGGGTGCGCAGATACGGCGGCTCGAAATCCGCTATATGGGGAAGCATGGCCGGCCTGCTGCTGGGGGTGTTGCTGCTGGGGCCGCTGGGAATAATCATTGGTCCTTTTCTGGGTGCTGTGGCGGGGGAATTGATTTCCCAAAAGCCTCTCGACCGGGCCGTTAAAACAGGTTTGGGAACTCTTTTAGGGCTGGCGGGAGGAACGGTGCTGAAACTGGTGGTCGAAGCAGGTATGATAATATGGTTTTTTACTGTTATCTGGTAGCCAATTACACCTTGGCTTTTCGACCTGCAGAACATCCTAATGATATCTGGCCCCAGGTACACTGAACAGCATCCTTAAACAAGCAGGGCTTAAGGGGAGGATAATGACTCTAAATTTCCTGACGAAGAACTTGTTAACGGAATCCTAACCTGAATAAATCACTCCCCCACAGTCATTGCATAAATTACGTTGACAACGGTATTTATCTTATAATCCATGAACGTCTTCTATTAAGTTAGCTAAATGATTAATAAACCTTGCAGCTGGAGCCCCGTCGATAACATCATGATCAAATAATACAGTCAAATTAAGATATTCTCGTATCTCTATTTGTTTATTAACCACTCCAGGCTTTTTTATAACTGACCCCAAGGCAAAACATAAGGGAAATATAGTATTTCTTCTTCGATTTTATTAAAACTCTTTTCGTTTGTCTTTCTAATAACATAAGGCAGTGGAACTTTTTCTCCGTCCATATCCTTTTCAATAACTACAGTAATATCAACATCTTCAAAGGTAACGAGTTTTCTCTTACTTAATTTTATATAGGAGTTTACATGCTTATGAGCCTCAATTGACTCACTAATACACTTGATCATCCAAGCCGTGAAGGACAATCTCTTCCCGGTTTTATTTCTATAATCTTTAATAAGTCTCCTCGCCTTTGTCACATCCAGTTCTATTAAGGCTTTCACATTATGTTTTTTTATCCCCAAATCACAAACATCAATGGTTGATATGCGGCTTAAGGGAATATTCGATTCAACATAATTTCCTATTATATTCATACTTCCTCCAATCAAACCTCAGCGACCCTTTAGTATAACGATTTTTTTCTGACAATATTCAATCATAAGTATATATTAAAATCAGGTTGTGTGAAAACGTGTAGATCGAAAAAAGGAGCTTTAATGATATGCAGATTATTCCTATAGAAGTAGCAAT
>CBEULQ010000741.1:0-2085 GCA_965543975.1 uncultured Desulfocucumis sp.
TTTATGGTGTTTGTTTTTTGTGGGGGGGGGGGGGGTGTTTTTTTTTGCCCTCTTTGTGGCCACAAACCACCCGCCCCCCTGCCACCCCCAAGGAATGCCTGAACCATTCTGACTCCTGACTACTGACCCGAAATTCACTCAGTATAAGCGTTGTTTGGCCGGTCATTTTCTGTTAAAATGTAGCGGGTGATGTTATATTATGTTAACAGCAGGGATAATAGGACTTCCCATGGTGGGCAAAACCACCGTTTTTAACCTGGTAACCAATGCCGGGGCGGAAACTTCCAACTTTTTATCCGGCAGGACGGAGACCAATGTAAGCATGGCCAGGATTCCTGACCGGCGGGTGGATTTATTAAGCGGCATGTTCAATCCCAAACGAACAATTTATGCCCAGGTGCAATTCAGCGACGTACCAGGCCTGGTGAGGGGTTCCAGCCAGGGCAAAGGTGTGGGGAACCAGTTCCTGGACGGCATAAGGAATGCCGATTTGCTTATCCATGTGGTAAGGGCTTTCAACAACAATGATGTGCTGCATGTGGACGGGGACGTAGATCCCATGAGGGATATCGAAACCATAGACATGGAACTGCTTTTTGCGGATATGGAATTGGTGGAAAAAAGAATTCTCCGCATTGAGGGCGGAAAAAAGATAACCAAGGAAAACGCTGCGGAACTACAGGTGCTAAAGAAATGTTATACCGCATTGGAAAACGAGGTTCCACTGCACAGCCTGGAATTGAGTGAGGAAGAGCGGGGGCTGCTTACTAATTACAACATGCTTACAGAAAAAAAGGTTATCTGGGTGATAAATACCGATGAGGATCAGTTTAAATCCGGAAATTACCCGCATAAAAAAGAAGTTGAGGAGCTTGCCGCCCAAAGGGGAATAAAACATATTGAAGTATGCGGCATGATGGAGGCGGAAATCAGTGAACTGCCTCCGGAGGACAGGGAAATATTCATGTCCGATCTGGGTCTAACGGAGTTGGGGGTGGAGAGGCTGGCCCTGGCAGCTTACGATACCCTTGGGCTGATATCCTTCTTTACCGTGGGAGAGGATGAGGTAAAAGCCTGGACCATTCACAGGGGTACGGACGCCAAAAAAGCGGCCGGTAAAATCCATTCCGATATAGAAAGAGGATTTATCCGGGCTGAGCTGGTCAAATACAACGACCTTGTTTCGAACGGATCCATGGCCAAGGTCAAAGAGAAGGGGTTGGCCAGGCTGGAAGGCAAGGAATATATTGTACAGGACGGGGATATAATCAACTTCCGTTTCAATGTATAAACAAAAAAGTAAAAGTGGCTTATAAATTTACCAGTTTACTTTTAACTGCATAAAGGGCGGCCTGGGTACGGTCGTCTACTTCAAGTTTTTGGAAAATGCGGTAAAGATGGTTCTTTACCGTTTTTTCGCTTATAAATAGGTTTTTGGCTATGGACCTGTTGGATTCCCCCTGAGCCACCAGCCTTAAAACTTCTTTTTCCCTGGGTGTCAGCAGTTCATCGCTTATATCCCTGGCATCTGTTTTAGGTGGATCGGAGAGCCTGTTAATCTCAAGGAACACTCTGCTCATAAGCTTTGGCGGTATAAAGGATTCACCCCTGGCAACGCCCTTTATGGTATCCACCAGTTGCCCCGGACTTACATCTTTTAGCAGATAGGCGGAGGTCCCGGCCCTGATACATTCGAACAAATATTCTTCCTGGTCATGAATGGTCAGGGCTATTATTCCTATAGCCGGTTTTTCTCCCTTTATGATTTTACATGCCTCAACACCGCTCATGCCGGGCATGTTAATATCCATCAATACAATGTCGGCATCTATGTATGCGACCTTTTCAACGGCCTCCGAGCCGCTGGACGCCTCGCCCACCACTTCAATATCCGCTTCCAGGGATAGTATTTTTGTTAATCCCTCGCGTATCAAGGCGTGGTCATCCACAATAATGACTTTAATGGCTTTCATGCAATCACCCTCCGGTTTTAATCCTCATCCAGAGGAACAGAAATATTTATGGAGGTACCCTGGCCTGGAGAAGTTTTTATTGAAAACTCACCATTCAGTACCTGTATTCTCT
>CBEULQ010000742.1:0-2084 GCA_965543975.1 uncultured Desulfocucumis sp.
CCAGGCCGGCTTCCTCCGCCAGCCGCATTATACCCAGCCAAAATGAAATAATTGCAATAAGGCTTAACGAAGTCTTAACCGCTGTGTTCGCACCCTCCATGGCCGCCTTTGTAACCACTTCGATATTGCCGTTCCAGGCGGCCACCGCTATTCCAAATATAATCATAGCCAGCCAAATGTAATTAACCATACACTCTCCCCCGCTTGATTAAATACCAGGAGCCGTCCGAAAAACCCTGAACCTATTTGATGCTTATTTTTTCTGCTATGCTTTACAGCCCGCTTATATTTACTCTATGTTCATGCCTGTCCTAGTAGAACAATTAAGACAAGAGGTGTGTCCCCTGACCTCTGACCCACCAGTACGCTCCTCGCTGGCCGGCTTCGACTTCCGCGCCATGCTTGTTTTTGAACGGCCTCTGAACTCTCGAGCCTTTGTTGCTATATTATCGCGTTGGAGCGGGGGAGATTTTAAAGTTTGTTTCTGAATATTCCTGCCAACCCGGCTTCCACCACTCTTTTTCTTATGGTCTCCGTATCGGTGGTGTAAAGGTTTAACTTTTTCATCCTTTCGAAATATACAGACCCCGAAAAAGTATATTTTAGTTCCATACCCTCCGGAACCTTCATCTGTCCAAGCATGAAAGACAGCATGTCTCCGCACGCCAGTTCCGTGGGGAACTTCAACAGGGCAATACCCTTTTTTCTTCTGGCAGCGTTGTGTCCGGCAAGGAAACCAGTGACAATGGCCTCGGTATGCCCCACCAGCAGGCCGGTTTTTTCCCCGGCGCAAAACAGGTTATCGGAGCCTTTTACGGCAAGATACTCATCGCAAGGAGCTATGGCCATAAATCTTATGGAATTTCCTTTCCCGCCGGAATAGGGATCAGCATAACGGGCGTCCCGGAAACCATCCAGTGTGCGCAAGGACTCCAGGGGAAAATACGGCGTCATCAGCTTGGCGTGCCCCGTATCAAGCAACACCAGATTCCCGGCGAATTCTTTCAAATTATACTGCTGGCATGCTTTGCGCCCCAGCAATTCGCCCTTGTGAAATTCCGGCGGAAGTGGTATTACTACAACACCATCCCTTTCAAGGTTGTTCACCAGCCAGGGGGCCAAAGATTTCTTGTCCAGTTTACATGATCCGCTCATGGCTTCGAACTGCGGAAAGCCCTTGCCCGCAGTCATTTCTTCAACACCGGCCAGGGCTGCAAGGCTCACCCTGGGTCCAAATGTCGGACACCGCAATATGCACATGGCGCAGCCTGCGCCGTATTTGGTGCAGTTATTAACGGGTCCGGCCGTACCGGTGGTATCAATGAAAACATCCCCTAAAAATGTAACCCCGGACGACGTCTCAACTCCCGTAATGCTCTTGCCGGATTTAACAACCCCGTTCACCCGGGACTGAAAATAAATTTTTACGCCTATATCCTGAAGGGCTCTTCTAACCACAGGCTCTATCCTGGTAACATCATAAAAAGTGGCATGTCTGTGCCCGGGAAAATTCACCCAGCGGTGACGGGCCACACCGTCGATAAGACGTATAAAGTCACTGCCTCCCATGCTCCATATTTCTTCGCTGGCTGTATATCTGCCGTTATTGCGCATTATCCCGCCCACCAGTCCGGTGCCCAAAAGCATGTCTGTCCTTTCCAACAAAACAACCTCGGCACCGGCCAGGGAAGCGGAAAACGCCGCTGTGCAACCGGCCCAGCCCCCCCCCACCACAACTATCATACTGGCCCCCCCCTGGTGTTTATCTCGCTAACAGCCTGTAAGACCCCGTCCTCGAAGGTCGCGGATAAACAGGCTGTAGAGCTGTTCGCTTTTAAGGAAAGGGGACACACCTCTATTGAGAGCGTGACTTTGGGGTGAGGAATGTCCCCAACGCATGTTCGGTAGGGGAATACCCCCTTCCGAACCCAAGGTTCACTAATATTATTAACAGCATATTCAGGGGGCTGCATAAAGTTTCAGCAAACCTCCTCCGGGACTGGCCCGGAGGCTTCTCGCACGGCAGGGCAGACAAGGGGACGGTTCTCCTGTCTCAACGAGTTGAGACAGGAGAAGAACGAAAT
>CBEULQ010000743.1:0-2081 GCA_965543975.1 uncultured Desulfocucumis sp.
TCACCACTGTCATAAATAAGGGCTATTTTGTTGCCCCCGCCATCCCTTACATGGCGGTCAATGCAGGAGTAGGCAATATTGACCTTCTCCCCGGGCTTCCAGCCGATTTTTACTTCCGCGTCTTCCCATCTGAAGGTAGCGCAGGCATAATCGTAATCTTTCAGGTTAAATCTTTGTGTGAGCCGCAAACCCTGCGGGAAGTCCGTTTTCACCGCTGTTCCTCCTTTATCTCTCTAACTGACTGTAACACCCTTTTCTCTAAGCGGGGATCAACAGGCTGCAAAGCTCGAAAGAACGACCTATTTATCCAGTATTTTACCTGATATATTGCCGGGATAGCCCAAATGTACAGATATGGACGTACAAGCTTCTTTAAGAACATTTACCATTCTGTATATCCTTTCCAGGGTAAGCCTTGTGCTGGGACCTGTGATGCTCAGAGCGGCAATTATATTACCGCTGTGGTTGTATACCGGCGATGCGATGGATAGTACACCTTCCACCATTTCTTCAGCGCTGACCGCAAAGCCCTGGGAGCGAACCTTTTCCAGTTGGGCAAGCATCTGGTCGATATTCGTTAGGGTTTTCGCCGTAAACCTTTTCATTCCCTGATCTTTAAGCACAGCGATGACTTCATCCGGGGGAAGGCCGGATAGAAGGACCTTTCCCTCGGCGGTGCAGTGAATCCCTCCCCTGAGGCCGAGATTAACCGTCACAGCTTCCGGTGAGTGGTCCCTTTCTACAAAAAGAACTTCGCCCCGGTCAAGAACAGCCAATTGAACGGTTTCTCTGGATATTTCCACCAACTCCTGCATATAAGGTATCGCCACCTTGCGGAAATCCAGATTTTTTAGGGTTTTGAGTCCCAGATATATCAATTTTGTGCCGAGCTTATAGCGCTCGGTGTGCGGATCCTTCTCGGCGAAACCATATGACTGCAGGGTTGACACAATTCTGTAAACGGTGCTTTTATGCAGCCGCAGCATTTGGCCCAGTTCCGTGCAGCCGTAGCCCTGCGGGTGGCCTGCCAGGGCTTCTAATATGACTAATGCTCGCTCCACCGAATGTACCGGGTTTTCTGAAATATTATCAGCCATCTGCGAGCCCCCTTTTATCAGACGGTTAAAAAGTGAAAGTATAAAAAATACACCTTAACTATACCCAAAAAATTCAGGCAATGGCAAAGAATACACCTTGAAAAGCAACTTTTGCAGTGTGAATTGCCGCCTTTCGGCAAATGGCCGGTTTAATGGGATTAAACTGCGTTGCTTAATGCAGGTTTTTAGTGTGATGTCCGTTGGGGCTGTTTTTTTGTTTGATAGGCCTTATATTGTGATCATTGGTGTCCGGATTGAGTATTATTGAATAAAATTGAATAAAAAAGAAGGGGTGTCACTGGTGTTTCATGATGAGATGAGCCTTACCGGCCTTGGTGAGCTTCTGGGCATGGTGGAGCGGGAAGTCATGATGCGGGACGGCAGGGTGGCTGGCATAAAATGTGATTATACCGGCCAGGGGCTAAGGTTTCATATGGAGATAATATTAAAGCCCCAGGGTGAAAAAGAAATCCGCCTCCCGGTAACTCTCCCCTTCAAACAGTTTGCGGAAGGGGATGTAAAATCAGCAGCTTCCAAAATACTGTGGGCGGTGGAACACGGTACCAGGGTGGAGTACCCCGGGGAAAAGACATTTAAAATAACATCTTAGGAGACTGCTGCAAAACATATATGACAGATTTACGTATGCGAAGTATGTGAGCCTTAAGCCTGAATCTCGAAAGCACAAAGAGGCCGTTCGATAAGAGAAGTGAGACGTGGGAAGTCGGAAGTGGGATTGCAGGGGGAATTCGCTTTGGCGAATTCCCTAAAAACACTCACTTCCAACCGCTCACTTCACACTTCCTTTAGGAGCGGCCTCCATTTTTATGTTCCAATGGCCGAATCTTCAAGTATAATAGTTTTATGTTGTTTGTGGAAAAAACAGCGAGATGTTGAAAATAGCCCTTTGGCTGGCGGAGTATTGTATATTCTTATATAATAAATGGAATAAACGGGGAAAGAGAGTATAAAATGCACTTGTTT
>CBEULQ010000744.1:0-2079 GCA_965543975.1 uncultured Desulfocucumis sp.
GACCTTGGTGGAGGTATTGTAACCTTCCACGGCAGCATCTGCAAGGGTGAAGTGATGGGGGGTAGCCTCGGCGGTAACCTTTAAGCCCCTGGCCTTGGCCTCTCTGACCAGCCGCACTGATCCAGCCGTACTCACATGCGCTATGTGCAGGGAACAGCCTGTTAGCTCCGCCAGAATAATATCCCTGGCCACCATTACCTCCTCGGCGGCCCCGGGTATACCCTTAAGCCCCAGCCTGGTGGACATGAATCCCTCGTTCATGCTGCCCCCGGCTGCCAATTCCGGGTCCTCGCAGTGGGAAATAACAGTCAAACCCACCATGCGGGCATACTGCATGGCCCTGCGCATTATCCCGGCCCCGGCCACGGGCCGGCCGTCGTCGGAGAAAGCTTTCGCGCCAGCGCTTTTCAGATCCGCCATTTCGGTTAACTCCTCCCCCTTGCTGCCCCGGGTCAGCGCCCCGATGGGCCAGACCCGGGCCAATCCCAGGGCGGAGGCTCTGTCAAGTATATATTTAACCACCGTCTGGTTGTCAGTCACCGGATTGGTATTGGGCATGCAGGCCACTCCTGTGAAGCCGCCCCTCACCGCAGCCTTAAGCCCTGTCTCAATGGTTTCCTTGGCTTCGTAACCGGGTTCCCGCAGGTGCACATGCATGTCAATAAGCCCAGGGGTCACCAGCATGCCGGATGCTTCTACCAATACCGCATCGTCCGCTGCCAGTTTTTTATCCAGAGCCGATATTTTTCCATTTTCAATGAGTACATTCAGCGGCTTCTCCTTTTTTTCCACCGGATCGATGATCCGGCCTCCCTTAATCAGAATTCTCACTGGGTCACCCCTCCCGCCAGCAGGTACAGCAAGGCCATGCGCACAGCCAGGCCGTTGGTCACCTGCTCGTTGATAACTGATTGAACACCGTAAGCCACTTCAGGCGCAATTTCAACACCCCGGTTTATAGGCCCCGGATGCATAACCAGAGCCCCGGGTTTGGCCAGAGCCAGCTTTTCCCTGTTAAGCCCGAATAGCCTGGCGTATTCCCTCACCGAGGGGAAAAGCCCCTGCTGCTGTCTTTCTAACTGTATCCTGAGCATTATAATCACGTCCACCCCTGCCAGGGCTCCCTCCATGCGGTCGAAAACCTCAACCCCCATATTTTCCAACCCCGGGGGAATCATGGTGGACGGACCGCATACCCGAACCCGGGCACCCATCCTGGTAAAGCCCCAAATATCGGAGCGGGCCACCCGGCTGTGCAGTATGTCCCCCACAATGGCTATTCTTAAACCTTCCAGGCCGCCTTTTTTATCCCTGACGGTGTACATATCCAGCAAGGCCTGGGTGGGGTGCTCGTGAGCACCATCACCGGCATTTATCACCGCAGCCTTCACCTCGCCGGCCACCAGTGCGGGGGCACCTGCCATGGGATGCCGCAGAACCACCACATCCGCGCCCAGGGCAGCTATTGTGGCCGAGGTGTCCCTCAGGCTTTCTCCTTTTACCACGCTGCTGCCGGAGGCTGAAATGTTGATACTGTCGGCACTTAAATATTTGGCGGCAAGTTCGAAGGAGGTGCGGGTACGGGTACTGGGCTCGTAAAACACGTTTACCACCGTTTTACCCCTTAATGTCGGCACCTTTTTGATTTGCCTGCCGATTATTTCCTTCATGGAAGCCGCGGTATCCAGTACCAGAGAAATCTCTTCCGTACCGGAATGTTCAAGTCCTAATAAATCCTTGCTTTTAAGGCCCATCTGCACTCCCTCCATTATGGCAAACAGTTTGCCCGGCCGGGCAATAAAAAAGGCCTCGCCGGTGTGCAAAATCACACCGGACGGAGGCCGGCAGGGTATAAGGGTATAATTAAAGCCCTTCCTTGCCGGCCTCACTGGACCGTTGTTTAAAGGATGGCTCTGAAGCTATGTTTCCTTTTCTTCTATCACTACTTCTTCCCTGTTATCAGTTTCTAAAAGTCTAACCGAGACCGCCTCCCGACTGGAGGTAGGGACGTTCTTTCCTAGATCCGGAAGAGCACACGTCTGAACTCCAGTCACGGCTTACTATCGCGTATGCCGTCTT
>CBEULQ010000745.1:0-2079 GCA_965543975.1 uncultured Desulfocucumis sp.
ATTAAATGCCCCGTCAAAACAAACGCATGTTAATGCTGACTTGTTGTACGGTGGGAAAAAATACAATCAGGATGTCTTTGTTGACGGTTCAAAAGTCATATTTACTAAAACGTTTATGCAATTTATTGGGGATGTTTTGCCTGAAGGGGATTTAAACGAACTGGATTCTTTGCCTTTATATCTATATGGCAATGATCCGGAGATAGATGATTTTTGGGATGAGATTTTAAGATCAAAAGATATTCAGATTTCCCCCGGATTGTTTGAGTTAATCATTGAAGCGATCCCGGACAAATACATTACCAGAGATGATGCTTATATCAAATTGACTTTTGACCAGAAAGATTTGCCGGAGATTATGTTTTCTGTGATACGGAAGATAAAAAACGAGCCGGACCGTTTTGCTGATAATATGGCTAAATTATTAGTTGGCTTTAACCAGGATATTTCATATGAAGAAATAAAAACTGAAATATTAAATAATATTGGACAATTACCTGATAATGTCGACGATATGGAAGAAGCTTTTAATGAATTGCCCTTTGAATTGACAAAATTCACCTTTGCCATACCCGTATGCTCCAATGGTTTGACGACAGTTGATTTGTCGGGAACAATAAAGGATAACGATAAAAAAATTGGTCAAATTAATTTATCTTTGGGTCAAACTAATCAGTGCAATAATGTTGCAGGCAATATAAAAATTGACTCTAACATTCAATACGATGGATATCAAATTAAAGCCTATATTTCAGGTAATTACTCCCAATCATTAACTAATGCCAGATCAGATTTTGTTATCGATCTGGATGTTAAAAATAACAACATAAAGCTGATTAACATCGGCTTAAACGTCACTTCAAAAGAACAGGTTGATAAAAACGCCAAAATTGATATTCCGGAGTTGACTCCGGATAACAGTTTTGATTTTACAGAGTCCTACGATGGTGAAATTGAGTCCGATAACGGCCAGAATATTAACGAATTTGAAGACTTTTCAGAAGAAGGAATAATTGAAAAACGAATTAATGTCTTTAACCCGATGCAAGAGAACGGGCAATAGTTCAAGGAACTTTTTAATTGACACCTGTGCAGCAGCACGCAGGTGTCAATTAAATTTATCCAGACGAAAGTTTGGAAACAGTTACCTAGGCCAGCCTGGACAGTCCGTATTTCCGGGCCAGCGCCAGGGCTTCCTGATACTCCGCCCTGGTGATTCTTCTGGCCAGTTCGGGATACTGACGGGCTTTGTAAGCGGGATAGTACTGGTCCATTATATTGATATAAGTGTTTGGCGATATTTCCTCCGCAATGAATTTCAATACCTTGTCGGTTCCGGCGAGGTTTTCGGGCATCACCAGGTGGCGCACCATAAGCCCTTTTTTTGCCAGTCCCTTTTCATCGATGGACAGATCGCCGGTCTGCCGGTGCATTTCCTTTATGGCTAAAGAAGCTATGGTAAAATAATTGTTTACTCCGGTGTATCTGGCTCCCGCCTTGTCATCGCCGAATTTTAAGTCGGGCATATAAATATCCACCACTCCATCCAGGAGTTCAAGGGCTTCTTCGGAATCGTAACCCCCGCTGTTATACACCAGGGGTACCTCCAGTCCGCTGTTCCTGGCCAGGTATAGGGCTTCTATAATCTGGGGAACGTAGTGGCTGGGGGAAACAAGATTGATATTATGGCAGCCCGAATCCTGAAGTTCCAGCATTATTTCCGACAGTCGCACAGGTGTAACCTCATGGCCTTCAGCCAACTGGCTTATGTCATAATTCTGGCAAAAAACACAGCCCAGATTGCAATGGCTGAAAAATATAGTGCCGGAACCGTATTTGCCCACAAGTACACTTTCCTCACCGAAATGCGGGCCCCAACTATGCACCACGGCTTCTCTGCCGCCTCCACAAAGTCCTTCTTTCCCCAGGCTGCGGTTCACCCCGCAACAGCGCGGGCAAAAGCGGCATTCAGTAAGTAACTCCCCGGCTTTTTCTGCTTTTCTTTGTAATTCTTCTCCGGATAAACGGCTATATCCCATAAATGGCAGACACCTTTCATTAAATCTTTTTAACATCATT
>CBEULQ010000746.1:0-2075 GCA_965543975.1 uncultured Desulfocucumis sp.
TATCGTGTTTCAGCAAAATCAGCAATTATAAGTAAAAAGCCACCTTCTATTAAAGGCAGCCTTAGTATCCTCCCCTTTTTATCACCGACCAGCTCCGGTTGAAGTAATCTACCCCCGACCATATGGTAAATACAACCGCCACCCAGGTGGCAAGCTGACCTAACATTATCCATGAGGTTTTTATTTCCGGCGGGGCAACCGGTGCCCCGGTGGAAATAAGAGCTATAAGCAGGGGCAAATCTTTTAGAAACAGGGCGGAGATAGCCACAATCTGTGCAACAGTCTTAATTTTTCCCAGTTTTCCCGCAGCGATAATTTCTCCCTCGGAAGCAGCCAACGCCCTCAGTCCGGTGACCGCAAACTCCCTGCCAATTATTACAACCGCCACCCAGGCAGGCAACCGGTGCAATTCCACCAGGGCAATCAGGGCGGCTGATACCAGCAATTTGTCCGCCAGGGGATCCATCAGTTTACCCAACGTGGTAACTAGTCTTCTTTTCCGGGCAATATATCCATCCAGCCCGTCGGTGCTGGCCGCCAGTATGAATACCGCTGCGGCTATATAATCACCATAGCTGACCCTCAAGGATATAACCGCCAGAATAACCGGTATGAGGAATATTCTGACTAGGGTCAGCCTGTTGGGCAAATTCATTTAAGTCAACTCTCCCCTCAGGTCGTATTCATAAGCCCTGTTAACCCGGACCTTTACCAGTTCGCCTGGCCTTGGAGCTGTTTTTTCCGCAGTAAAAAGCACTGACCCGTCTATCTCAGGCGCATCCATTTCACTTCTTCCCCTGTATAGATTCGACCTTCCGGAGGGTTCCTCCTCCACCAGAACATTTATCACATTACCCACCAGGGCGTGATTTAGCTCCAGGGAGATTCCCTGTTGCAGCTTCATGGTCCGGCGATAGCGATCTTCTTTCACCCGGTCGGGAACCTGGCACGACATATCTCCGGCCGGGGTACCCTCTTCCCGGGAGTATTTGAACACTCCTGCCCGTTCAAAACGGACTTCCTTCATAAATCTTATTAATTCCTCAAAATCCTCCCCGGTCTCACCGGGAAAACCTACCATAAAGGTGGAGCGCAGGGCGATACCCGGTATTGCCTTGCGCAGCAGCGCAATCAATTCCCTTATTTCCTCCACGCTTCCCCGCCTGTTCATCAGTTTCAGTATCCGGGAACTGGCATGCTGCAGAGGCATGTCCACGTAACGGCATACATTTTTATTGGCAGCCATGACATCTATCAATTCCCCGGTAAATCCTGTAGGATAGCAGTACATAAGGCGTATCCAGGGCACGTCCAGGGCGGCCAATTCCCTGACCAAACCAGCCAGTTTCCTTTGACCGTATATATCCACACCATAGGCAGTGGTATCCTGGGCCACCAGCACTATTTCCCTGACCCCCTGCACCATCAGGTTCTCAACTTCCGAAATTACCGATTCCATCGAACGGCTCCTGTACTCCCCACGTATTTGGGGGATGGCGCAGTAAGCGCAGCGATTGCTGCAGCCGTCGGCAATTTTTACATAGGCGGAATAGGGCGGGGTGGTCAGTATTCTGGGCAGGTCCGGGGTATGCGCGTAAGAAGGAGAATCCACCCGGCAGAATCGCTCCCCCTTCAGCGCCATTTCTACCAGGCCGGCAATATCAGGAACTGACCCGGTGCCCAACACTCCATCTACCTCGGGCATTTCGTCCAGCAAAACCCTGCCGTAGCGCTGGGAAAGACAACCGGCCACCAGCAGGGCTTTCAGACCCGAGGTTTCTTTTAAACGCACCGCTTCAAATATGGTATTTATGGCCTCTTCCTTGGCCGGTGTGATGAAGCCGCAGGTGTTAACAATGATAACGTCGGCGTTGTCCTCCGCCCCTGTTATTTCGTACCCCGCCCTGTTTAACAATCCCAACATAATTTCTGTGTCCACCAGGTTTTTCGAGCAGCCGAGACTGATTATTCCAACCTTTGAGGCCATGCCAGCCGTCCTTTCAATATTAATAAGTTCTCAGATTTACGAACTGCAGTGGTATCTCCCAGTCCCGGTCCTTAATTATCTTAATGAT
>CBEULQ010000747.1:0-2075 GCA_965543975.1 uncultured Desulfocucumis sp.
AGTACACTCTCGTCCCGTCTACTTGCTGTGGAATTCTATTAATATTTTGGTTTCATTAGGGCGGGTGTGGTTTATCCTTCTGCCAAAACCGGTATACCTCATATAAAAATGGTTAAGTATTTAATATAAGGAGGTTTATTTCAATGCTGACCCATATCGTTTTATTCAAACTAAAAGACCGCAGTCCTGAAAATATTAAAAAGGCAGCGGACAAACTTGCCGGAATGGAAGGTAAGATTCCTTACCTTCACCATATCGAGGTGGGAATTGATGTGCTGCATTCCGAAAGGTCTTACGATATTGCCCTGGTGACGAGATTCGACTCACTGGAAGACATGCAGTCCTACCAGATCCACCCCCTGCACAAGGAAGTTTCGGAATATATGACTTCGGTGAGGGAATCGTCCATATCAGTGGATTATGATCTGTGAAACAGGGCCAGGCTTAAGCCTGGCCCCGGCGTATTCTTTTTCAGTCTGCTTTACCCAGTGCCTGTGCCAGATCATTAATAATGTCGGCGGCGTCCTCCAAACCCACCGAAAGCCTGATCAAGCCGTCATTAATGCCCATTTTCATGCGTTCTTTCTGCGGAACCGCCGCGTGGGTCATAGAGGCGGGATGCTGGATAAGGGTTGCCACATCTCCCAGGCTGACTGCCAGGTGGCACAAATGTAAGCTGTTCAGCAAGTCCCTTGTCCCCTTTAATCACCTCTGGTTTATTACAGAAGGTGTGTTTCCATCAAGACAAAAGAACCGTCCCCATGTCTTCCCCCATGTCTTCCCCACACAGTCTGCCGCCCCCATGTCTTCAGATATAAATGGTAAAGCTGTATCCTACGGACAACAGCAGGGGGACAGGTCCCTTGTCCATAAATAGCGTAACCACTTACCGCTTTACAGCGCTTTAAGGTTTTAATAGTTCTTGTCTGTCCTCCCCGCGTCTTTTCCCAAACAAAAGGAGCAATAACCCCGTCCCCTTGCTTTCTACAGCCTGTCTCGAAAAGAGACAGAGGAACGTTTTTTGTTTATTGGAATATAATCCTAACAAAGATATAAATTCCCTAAACAATTCTTTATACTTCACGGTAAAAACCTAATCGGAGGGAGAAGTATGCTCACTACTACTAAGAAAGTCAGCGGCTGTAAACCCGGAGGATGCCATCAAAAAACATCACCAGACCAAGAAGGCATAAGGGTCAATATATTTCAAGATGTCGGAGAAAACACAGTACAAACGGTGGTGCAGGGAATAGTACCTATCCCACCGGAAAAACCTGATCCGGCCAAAGTTGTTTCCGCGACTGGTTCGGCCAGGATAAACAATGTTGATATTATACCGGGTAAAGTTATCGTGCAGGGTACCCTGCATCTACAAATAGTTTATGTCGCTGACGAACCTTGTCAACCTGTTCACCATGTCCAAGGGGATTTACAGTTTGCAGACTTTTTGGATATCAAGGGTGCGGAACCAGGTATGGATGTTAAGGCGAGTGTTGATGTGGAACATGTAAACGCGACCCTGGATCCCGAATGTTCAAGAGTTCTCAAAGCGGCCGGAGTGCTGAAGATTTCTGTTAAGGTTAAGGAGAGTCATCATATCCATGTATTAACAACCAAGACCCTTCCGACCGGCGTTACGGCTAACAGGGAAAAACTCAACCTGCAAGTCGTTATGAAAGAAATATCTAAACAGGACCTGGTTAGCGAGATGGTTAGAATACCTCCGCAAAAACCACATCCTAAAAAAATTCTTGAGGTCACTGTAAAGGAAATTATTACCGATCAAATAATAATTGACAATAAAATAATTATTACAGGATTTATTGAACTGCAAATCCTCTACGTTGGAGATGTGCCAGAGCAGTCGGTGCATGAGGTCCAGTTCTTGATTCCCTTTACCGAATTCATAGAGGTACCCGGCGTCACACCAGAGATGGATGTGGAAATAAGCGCCTTAATAGAATTTCTGGCTGCAAAGATTGACCCTAATCTCCCAAGCTCCAATCGGGTCAGGATAGATGCCGTTCTACTGGTAACGGCTAAAATCAGCCAAACCAGGGAACTGGAAATAATCA
>CBEULQ010000748.1:0-2075 GCA_965543975.1 uncultured Desulfocucumis sp.
GGTTAAGCCAGACACTGTGGTGAAAATGTCTATTCAGCCTTTCCAGCCAGGCCAGACCTGTTTCATCATTCTCCACTCCCCAGTCCAGGGCTCCTCCCGCCATCAGTAGTTCGCTGGGAGCCATGCTGGCATCCCCCACCATTATCAAACGGTAATCCTGGCTAAGATCTCTTAAAACGTCCCGGGTTTTCACCGAGTTTCGTATGGAACAAATAGGATCCAGGAACAATTTATCGTAGACGCAGTTGTGGAAGTAGAAGAATTTCATATCCTTGAAATGGTTGGCCCTGGATGCAGCGGTAAATAACTGTGAGCAGAGGCGGGAGAACGGATTCATGGAGCCGCCGGAATCCATCATCAAAACCACCTTCAGCGTATTTTTCCTGGGCTTCTCCCATATCAGTTCCAGCAGTCCCGCCCGTTTGCAGGTGGCTTCCACAGTCCCGTCAATGTCCAGTTCCTCCCTGTGCCCTTCATCATTAGCACTTAGTTGTCTCAGTTTTTTTAAGGCTACTTCGAACTGCCTGGTGTTTATGGTTTCGTCAGCTCTGAAGTCTCTATACCGCCTTTCGGCGGCCACTTTCACCGCAGAGCGGTTTCCGGATTCTCCCCCAATCCTGACTCCCGCAGGGTTATAACCGGAATGGCCGAAGCGGGAAGTGCCTCCGGTACCTATCCATTGGGAGCCGCCGTGATGCTCCTCCTTCTGCTTGGCCATTCTCTCTTCCAATGCCCTTTTAAGCTCCTCTAAATTCCAGTCTTTAAACGTCCTCTGGGACGGGTCTATATTCAGCCTGGGCAGGGATTTTTCCAGCCACTTTGCCACCTGGTCGGCAAGCTTTTCGGTGGTTTCAACCCCTTTAAAATAGCGGGCAAAGGCCTGGTCATAACGGTCATAATGGGTCTCGCTTTTTACCAGAACTGAGCGGGCCAGGTAATATAAGCCGGACAGGTTCGATCCGGCAAGCCCTTGGTTAAGGGCATCCATTAAGGTCATCCATTCGGTGGGGGTCACCGGCACCCCCTCATCCCTAAGTACGTAAAAAAATCCTGAAAACATCATTATCCACTCTCTCTACAAGTGGTTTAATTAAATATGTCCTTAAATGTTGCTAAACTTTTTGATGCTCCATCCCTGCTGGCGCTGTTGCCCGCCGGAGGAAAGCCGGCGCAATATCTGGTCGAAATCCTGGTTCTTTTTCAACAACACACCCAGGAAAGGTATTTCCGCCTTTAAACGCTCCGGCTCAATACCACCCACCACCAGAGCCTGTATCCAATCCAGCAGTTCACTGGTGCTGGGCTTCTTTTGCAGCCCCGGCACCGACCGCAGCCAGTAAAAAGCCTTCAGGGCTTCCGAAAGAAGATTTGCTTCCAATTCAGGATAATGAACATTAACAATCCGGGTCATCATTTCCTCATCCGGAAAAGCAATATAATGAAATATACAACGGCGCAAAAAAGCATCCGGAAGTTCCTTTTCCGCGTTGCTGGTGATAATCACCAGCGGCCGGTGCCTGGCCGCAACAGTCTCTCCTGTTTCGGGTATGTAAAAATTCATAATGTCCAGTTCCCAAAGAAGATCATTGGGAAACTCCAAATCCGCCTTGTCTACCTCATCAATAAGCAAGACCGCCTGGGTGTCGGAAACAAAGGCTTCCCCAAGTTTTCCAGGCTTGATATACTGCTTTATGTCTGAAACATCCCTGTCCCTGAACTGGCTGTCGTAAAGCCGCTGAACTGTGTCGTACACATAAAGTCCTTCTTTGGCCTTGGTGGTGGATTTTATATTCCAGATCAGAAAGGGCATACCCAACCCCTCAGCCACGCTCTTGGCCAGCATAGTTTTCCCTGTGCCAGGCTCACCCTTGATCAGTAGCGGCCTGCCCAGAGCCATGGCTATATTAACCGCGTTTCTGAGGTCCTCAGATGCCAGATAGTCCGAACTTCCGTTGTACACTGAATTATTTACCACTTTAATACCTCCGGTAACTCTTTATCTCGCTAACAACCCGTAGACCCCGTCCTCAAAGGTCGGGGATCAACAGGCAATTAAGGAAAGGGGACACACCTCT
>CBEULQ010000749.1:0-2068 GCA_965543975.1 uncultured Desulfocucumis sp.
ATAGGATTGCCCTAAGTTAGAAAAAATTAATAAATAGGAGGGGATAATTTAGCTTATTAACTGTGATTGTTAAAGTATTTAACTGGGAAAAGAGAAAGGAGAGGTTAGATTAAATGGCATACGATGCAACCAAGTTAAAGGACTATGAAATAGCTGAATTAGCGGAAAGAGAGATGCCCACTCCGGATGAGTGGAGAGAAAAGCTGGGCCTCCAAAAAGACGAGGTTATTCAATACGGCAGGATAGCCAAGCTTGATTTCATGAAAATAATCGACCGTTTGAAGGATAAGCCCGACGGTAAATATATCAACGTTACCGCTATTACCCCCACCCCCCTGGGTGAAGGTAAAACCACCACCACCATGGGCCTTGTAGAAGGTCTGGGCAAGAGAGGCAAGAGTTGCGGCGCCGCCATCCGCCAGCCATCGGGTGGACCCACCATGAACGTTAAAGGTACCGCTGCCGGCGGCGGAAACGCCCTGGCCATCCCCATGACCGAGTTTTCCCTGGGACTTACCGGCGACCTGAACGATATTATGAATGCGCACAACCTTGGCATGGTGGCTCTAACCGCCAGGATGCAGCACGAAAGAAACTACGACGACGCAGAGCTGGCCAAGAGGAACCTGCGCCGCCTGGACATCGACCCCACCAAGGTGGAGTTTGGCTGGATCATCGACTTCTGCGCCCAGGCCCTGCGTAACATCATCATCGGTATCGGCGGCAAAATGGACGGCTATATGATGCAGTCCAAGTTCGGCATTGCCGTGAGTTCCGAAATTATGGCCATCCTGGCTGTGGCCAAGGACCTCAAGGATATGAGGGAAAGAATCGGCAAAATCATCGTGGCTTATGACAAGAAGGGCAATCCGGTTACCACCTCCGATCTGGAAGTGGCCGGCGCCATGACCGCTTTCATGAGGAACGCCATCAACCCGACATTGATGAGCACTGCCGAGTACCAGCCCGTGCTGGTTCACGCCGGCCCCTTCGCCAACATTGCCATCGGCCAGTCCTCCATCATCGCAGACCGCATCGCGCTTAAGATGTTCGACTACAACGTTACTGAGAGCGGATTTGCTGCTGATATCGGATTTGAGAAGTTCTGGAACGTCAAGTGCCGCTTCAGCGGTCTGACCCCCAACGTTTCCGTGCTGACAGCCACCATCAGGGCTCTGAAAATGCACGGCGGCGGCCCCAAAGTGGTGGCCGGACGTCCCCTGCCCGAAGAATATGTCAAGGAAAATGTGGGACTGGTGGAAAAGGGTTGCGAAAACCTGGCTCATCACATCAGAACCCTCAAGAAGGCCGGCATCAACCCGGTTGTTTGCATTAACGCCTTCCATACCGACACCAAGGATGAAATTCTGGCTGTCCGCAAGGCCGCTGAAGCTGCCGGCGCCCGCTGCGCCCTTTCCGAGCACTGGCTCAAGGGTGGCGACGGTGCACTTGAACTGGCTGACGCCGTTATCGACGCCTGCAACGATAAAGTGGACTTCAAGTTCCTCTATCCGATGGAAATGCCCCTGCGCCAAAGGGTTGAAGTTATTGCCAGGGAAGTATACGGAGCTGACGGCGTAAGCTGGACTCCGGAGGCCGAAGCAAAGGCTAAAATGTTCGAAGAGAATCCCGCGTATAAAGATTTCGCCACCATGATGGTTAAGACTCACCTGAGCCTTTCCCACGATCCCACTTTGAAGGGTGTTCCCAAGGGCTGGGTATTGCCGGTGCGCGACGTTCTTATCTTTGCCGGCGCAAAATTCCTCTGCCCCATGACCGGAACCATCAGCCTGATGCCCGGAACAAGCTCCGACCCTGCCTACAGGCGGATCGATGTGGACACCGAAACTGGAAAGGTTATGGGATTATTCTAATCTGTGGTAATAGTGATTCAAAAGCCCCGGTTTTACCGGGGCTTTTTTATAAGGTTAGGGGACACACCTCTATTGAAAAAGCCTGATTTTAGCGTGAGGTATGTCCCCAACGTATGTCAGGGGACACACCTTCTTGTGTTAGACTACTTCTTTACTTTTAAACAAGTTCACTAAGGAATGTCCCCAACTTATGC
>CBEULQ010000750.1:0-2067 GCA_965543975.1 uncultured Desulfocucumis sp.
AAAGCTCCCTTTAATCCAGAAAAAGAAAAAGGCCAAATATCTTATGGTAATCCTGGCCCTTTATATTTAAAACAGTTTTACGATAGAAGTATTAGTGAATAGTACAAAGATTATGCGGCGCAAGATTTTCTGGGGACATTAAAAAGGGTGTCCAAGTCTATTGATGAATTAAAGCATGCTCAAGTAGAATTGTCTCGCGCCGTGATGATTGAAGCACAAGAGGCCATAGAATATTCACAATATCTTGCTATTTTTCAAGCAGCCATGCCTCAGCTTATAGAAACTGGCAAGTTTTCTCCGGCCTTAACCAATATGGGGATCATTAGTCCGTTGCAGTTTGGACAAATCCCTGCCTATGATGCTTATCTTGTTCCTCCAACTATTAATGTACACGGTTTTTTACTTGGGGTCAGTACCTACAATAGAACCCTGACCCTATTAGTCAGTTATTGTGAACCTTCACATAGGACTGAAGATGTTGATGCGTTGATGGACTTCATGGTAGATGAGTTGAATTCACTGTAGCTACCTGCTTTCGTAATAGGGAAAGAACCCTCAGATCTAAACAATAGGATATTTTGCCGCTGTAAAAAATAGTAAATGGGGGTTCCGACCTAATCGCCGAAACCCCCGAAGTTTCCAAAGTGGCGGAGAGAGCGGGATTCGAACCCGCGAGGGCGCTATTCACACCCTACTCGATTTATATTAATGTGTGCCCATTCCCACATTTAGTAAAACCAACACTATAATCCGGTTTATATACCGTTACGCCAAAAACCGAACTGTTAAATAATGGTACCGTTATTGCCGTTTTTGTTCCATTGCTACACAGACCCCTATTATTATTGTTTATTGCTGTCTTGAAATTAGAGATTCCCGTAGTTTGTAACGCTGAATCTTGCCGGTGGCTGTACGGGGTAATTCTGTAACAAAATAAATCATTCGAGGACACTTGTAATGAGCTGTTTTTCCTCGTACATATTCTTGTAATTCATGTTCCAGATCTTTCGATGGCGTATAACCCTCTTTATTAACAACAAAAGCCACTGGTTTATCCAAACCGGATTCATTTCCTTCTGCAACCACCGCCACCTCATTTACTGCCGGATGTTCCAATAGAATGCCTTCTATCTCCAGGGGAGAAAGCCATAAACCACCTGGCTTGAGCATGTCGTCAGATCGCCCGGCATACCAGTAATAGCCATCTTCATCCTGATAATATTGATCACCTGTATTAAACCATTCCCCACGAATACTCTGTTTTGTCTTATCGTGTTTATTCCAATAACAAGCAGCTATTCCATCGTTTTTCAAATATAGAGTTCCTATCTCTCCCTGGGACACCTCGCGTTCATCCTCATCCAGCAATTTTCCCTCGAAGCCGTGTAACAACTTGCCGCAGCTGCCGGGCTTTACTTGTTCGCCCGGCCGGTTGGAAACGTAAATCATTCCTACATCCGTTGAACCTACCCCATCCATGATTTCTAAATTAAATATCTTTTTCCACCTCTCACAAATTACCTTGGGTAGAGCTTCCCCGGCTGAGACACATAACCTTACGGAAGAAAGATCAAATTTGCGGCCGTTTTTTTCCATATAGTCAAGCATTGCCCAGTATGAACTCGGTACACTGTAGAATAGTGTTGGGCGGTATTTTTCAATTATATGAAAAATTTTTTCCGGCTCCGGTTTTCCCGGATGGAGGATAACTGCAGACCCGCAAAGAAAAGGCGCATCCAGCGAATTGTTGCGGCCGTATGAAAAAAAGAGTCTGGAAGTGGAAAATGATATGTCTTCTTGGGTGATTGTTACAACGTCCCTGCAATGCGGGGGCATAAAGTGTAGAAGATCATGATGCAAATGCACAACTCCTTTTGGTGTCCCTGTGGTACCCGAACTATATAACCAAAAGGCCATATCATCTTTTGAGGTAGGTGCTGCGGTCAACTCGGGGGAAGCCTTCCCTATCAATTCCTCAAAACTTAGTTGACCGGGTTGCGGCATCCCAATCACGAGATCGAAGAGCACACGTCTGAACTCCAGTCACGGCTTACTATCTCGTATGCC
>CBEULQ010000751.1:0-2065 GCA_965543975.1 uncultured Desulfocucumis sp.
CATACCCCCGTTTATATTACCTGGTAAATAAATCTGTCGATACCGATCTTTCCGGCTCCGGACAGCCCATGTAGCAGCATTCTTTTTTCCTGACGGTCTAAAACGCTGTTGCCGGATTGTATTATACGGATGCCGTACTCCCCGCCGCGTTCTTCTATACTGCCGCCGCCGTCGTTCATGCGGAGACGGTAATGGCGGCACCTCCCGCTGCAATTTTCTGTGGAAGCCCTGAATTTTTCCCCGGTCCGCAGTCCCCAGGAACCAAGCAAACATATTCTCCCGGTGGTAATAATTCCATAGGGTATATACAGGGACAGCTTTAACCTTCGGAATTTAAAAACGCCGTTAAAACCCTGTATGGGATTGTCCAGCTCCACCCTTTTAACTCTTGCCGCAGTCAGTATTCTCTTCATATAACGCCCTGCCGGTGTACAGGGCTGGAAAAAAATCTCCGGGTATGTACTCTGTGTGTTCAATATCCTGGGATCACGCAGCATTTTGTTTAAAAGCCTGCCCAACACCGGCCTGAAAGAGGGAAAGTTCCTGCGCAGCAAATAAAGGGTTCCCCAGTCGTTAACCACCACCTCGCAAAATGGTTTTACGTTAACAAGTACCCTGAACAGAACTGTTAACTTCTCCAAACCCTTTTCGGTAACATATGGAGTAACTAAAGTAAATTTCATTCTTCTTTTTTTTGATTCATTAATTGCTTCCACCAGTCCACCGGGTAAGGGCAAAGCCCTTTGACAGGTTTCATGACCGAAATACAGACGCGACGGCTTTATATTACCGGACCCAATACCTCCTGCCCGCAATTCATTATTCATGACTTGAATATAGTCATCAATGTTAAGGAAACCAACGCTACTGGAAATAAAAAGCCCCCATTCCATTTGACCACTCCATATCGGTAATTTGCTAATTATATAGTATTAACACGTTCTCATCTTGTTCTATAAAAACAAAAAAACCGTGACTCTAGTTCACGGTTTTTTCGTTTTTACATCTCTGGATCACCGACCGGTTTAAAAATCCGTATAAATAAACCTGGATTCCATACCCGAATTGAATAGAAAGGACAGGATAATCACTGCAGTTATAAAAAGGGCAATCATCACTTCTTTAACTAGTTTTAATTTAAACATTTATATCAACCCCCCGGGGAAAAATATTTTTTGGATAATTGTAATGGATTTTGCCAGGTCCGGGGTGGAAAAGAATATCCATCCCACCGCCACGAAGTGAAAGGTTAAAGCCACAGCCAGCGGAGCCGGTATTTTTATTTTATCTCCCGGATAAATCCTAAAGAGGCGGTGAATGCTCATGCCTGTTCCGTGCCACAGCCCCCACACCAGAAAATTCCATGAAGCTCCATGCCAGAGGCCGCATATTGCCATAACCGCAATTAAGTTGAAAAGGTTTCTGCCCAGTGGAACCCGGCTGCCTCCCAGGGGAATAAATAAATAATCCCTTATCCAATTGCTCAGGGACATGTGCCAGCTTCTCCAGAATTCCGATATGTTTCTTTTCAAATACGGGCTATTGAAGTTTTCAGGAACTTTAATACCGAAAAGCAGGCTGCAGCCCACCGCTATATCCGTGTAACCTGAAAAATCGTAATATATTTTAATTGTATAAGCGTATACCGCCACCACCAGCGTCAACCACCCTGCGGACTCCGGGCTGGATAGGGCGCCGGTAAACTGTGATACGGTGTCCGCTATGATAAATTTTTTTCCTAGTCCGAAAATAATCCTGCGCATTCCCTCCAGTGCCGTAGCGGCATTAAAACTCATCCTGCCGTCAATCTGCTCCTGGAACTGCTGGTATCTTTTTATGGGACCGCTGACCAGGGTGGGAAAAAACACGGTGAATTCCAGCAGGTTAACAAAATTAATTTTATCCGGTTCAATTTTCCCCTTATACACGTCAACCAAATAGTGTATAAACTGAAAAATGAAATATGATATACCCAGTGGGGCTAATATATGCACCGCCGGCAGTTCAACGCCCCATTTCAGGATGCCCTCCAGCTGGTTGATTGTGTTTACAATCATTTTTAAAT
>CBEULQ010000752.1:0-2060 GCA_965543975.1 uncultured Desulfocucumis sp.
ACCCATTCACAAAAGGATGACTTTAATAATATCCTCTCCCCGAATTAAAATTTTTATATCTTTTTTCAAGATAGCCCGTGATTATTCAAGGATAATGGCGCAGTTGACGATGCCCGGCTTAATTTTGGAAACGGTTTTCTAAACAGAACCAAACAGCTTCCTCCAGGGCTGTTCCATCTGGCTCCTGACCCTGGCAGTGTAATTTTCAATGTAAGCCCTGGCAAATTTTTTGCCGGCCAGTTCATTCCAGACCAGCAACACATTATTAATAAAATCCGGGTTAAGCTGCTCCATTTTACCCAGTTTTATCAACGGGCAAACCAACAGCCCGTCCTCATCAAATATTAGTTTTATCCCGCCATTCCCGTCCATGAACGGCGCCAGTGGAAAAGTCCTGCACAACAGCGGGCGCTGTTCCCTCGGGCAGGTGCCACGGCAGTATAATAAATAAGAATTCTCCCCCGGGAAAGGCTGCTCTTCCGGCGGAAGTTCAACCAACCGGCACCAGTCCTTTTTCCCCAGCATTTTCTCTTCCCCGGGCAGCAGGTATACACCCACTCCTTTATCCCACTCGGTACAGCACCTGGCGCCGCAAAGCCGGCCGCAATCCTCCGGTAATGGGGTGACATTTCCCAATAATCCGTATAGCTTTTCAAAATTAATTTTTTCCATAAAAACTCCTCCCCTTCGCCGGAATCGCCCTCCGGCTCACGACATTATACTGAAAACCAATCCCGAAATATTATAAATGAGCCCTGTTGAAAATCATAATTTTTTATGTTTTTGGGAAAAATACACCGATGAGGAGGTGAAACCAATGCCTGGTAAGATTAAATGCACGGTAACCGAATGTCAGTATAATTCATCCATTGAGTGCGCGGCCCCGATGATTCAGGTGGAGCGCAACAACTCTGCCAACGCAGGCAATTCCGATCAGACCAAATGCGAAACCTTCAAACCAAAAAATATGTAATTTACGAAAGAAGAAGAAGGGGGCATCCAACCCCCTTCTTTTATTCATTACAAATATATATTAATCCCTTCTGGAAAGGGCTTTTTCCACCCTATCCAGGTGCTCGTACATGGCCTTTCGGGCCTTTTGTTCCATTCCCTGGCGTATCGCCTCAAAAATTATCCGGTGTTCTTTTAAAAGCCTTTCCGGCGTACCCGGAGTTTTATACAGTTCCTGCCTGGCGGTTTCCAGGACTTTTCGCATAATTCCCGCTATGGAGTCCATTAATTTAACCAAAAGCGAATTCTGTGTGGCCTCGGCAATTGCGTAGTGGAAATTCCAGTCCGCCTGCTGGCCCAGATCGCCTGCCTTAATGTCCTCCTCCATTTGTATCAGGGCATTTTCCATCTTCTGCAACTGTTCCTCGGTGTGGCGCAGGCAGGCCAGCCCGGCAGCTTCAATCTCAAGTATTTTCCTTAACTCCAGAAGCTCTCTGGTTGTATCTTTTTCCGTCAGCAAGATCAACGCCAGCATTTCCACCAGTGAATCGGTCCTGACCTTTTTGACAAAAGTGCCTTCTCCCTGCCTTATTTCAATAATGCCCATGGCCTCAAGAGCCCTGAATGCCTCTCTGACAGCGGAACGACCCACATTCAGCATATCCGCCATCTCCCGCTCGGATACAAGTTTATCTCCGGGAGACAGCTCTCCCTTGGCAATCAGATTTTTTACCTGGTCGATTATTTCTTCATAGATTTTCCTGGTTTTAATCGGTTTCAAATCCACCTGACTCACCTCTTACATTACTGCATATCAACAGCAAATACTAGTTTAACTAATTCTGCACATGAATAAATTTTCCTTCAAACGAGGCATAAGAGGAATAAACACCATATAACTATCCAAAAACTGCATCCAAAATATTTTCACAAACAATCTGCCAGTATCTCCGCCATATGCCTGGCCCTGGGCGGTTTATCACCTCCCCGGCCGAGGCCCCTCCATATTTGCATCAGGCAGCCCGGACATTCCACAGCCACCACATCTGCGCCGGTTTTATAAATATTATTTAATTTTTGCTCCAGAATCTGTCACGACAACTCAGGAT
>CBEULQ010000753.1:0-2059 GCA_965543975.1 uncultured Desulfocucumis sp.
AATAAATGGAGCATATGGCACATTCTTTTGAAGCTGGTCTGACTTTCCGGCAATAAAATATCCCTTTTCTGTAACAAGATTTTTAAATGTTTCGTAAACCAGCACTGTTTTGCCAATACCCGCATAGCCGGATACCAGCAGCAACTCCGCCGCTCCGGCGTTTACCCGCTTCATTGCGGCTGAGAGGGCTTCCAATTCCTTTTCCCGCCCGTATAGTTTGCGGGGAATCTGTAAGGTGCCGGCAATATCAAATTCGCCCGGTTGAAAGATTTCAATGGTCCCAAGTCTCTCCAACTGCCGCCTGCACTTTTCCAAATCCTTTATTAGTCCGTAGGCGCTCTGATACCTGTGGTCCGGATTTTTGGCCAGCAATTTCAATATTATGTCCGACAGAGCTTTGGGGATGCAGTTGTTGATTTCAGACGGCGGAATTGGCATCATAGCAACGTGGGCATGAATCCATCCCATGGTATCGCTGGCCTGAAAAGGCAGCCTTCCGGTTGTTAACAGGTAGAAGGTAACCCCGAGGGAATATAAATCCGACCTGTGGTCTACGTCTTTATTGATCCGCCCGGTTTGCTCCGGAGACATGTACTGGGGGGAACAGGCGAAGTGCGGGGCGTCATTTGGAAGCAATTCGCTTCCTGCAGCGCCTGCTTTCTCAAAACCGGTGAGATAAACTTTCATCGTTCCGGGATGAAGAATGATGCACTGGGGTTTGATGTTACGGTGTACCAGCATGTTCAGGTGGATTTTTCCAAGGATATTGGATAATTGAAGGGAGATGTCCAGAAAAGCCGGAAGCCCAATAGTTTTATTGGACTGGTATTCCTCCAGGGACATGCCTCCGGAGTCTTCAAAAACAAGCAGCGGCAGGTTGTTGTGCTCTTCAAGAGTTATTGCTTTTAATATGCCGTCAATGTTAAGATTTGCTGTGATTTCAAACTCCCGGTGCAAAAGGGTTATATCTTTATCAGACGGATATTGGACGGTCAGTATTTTGATTATTACCGGTTTCCCGTCGGCAATCCGCCGCCCACGGCAAAAGGCCGTTACAGAATTTTCATGGATTAATCCGGTTATTTCGTAGCCCGGTATAGTGAGCATTATTTAAGCGCTCCTTGGAGACCGTTCCTAAAACTTTCGTCCGGCAATTCAGTCATTGGTCGTCAGGCAGCGGTCGTCGTATTATTGAGGACATTCCTCTGACCCTAAAACCATACTCCAAAGCACCTCGGAGGAGGTTAGCCGTTGAATTTATACCCCACACCTCTGATTGTGGTAATAAATCCTGGTTTCGACGGGTCTATTTCAATCTTCTTACGAAGGTTGCTTATGTGCACCATTACAGTTCTGGTATCGCCGAAGCTTTGGGAATCCCATAGATTCTGGTATAGTTCTTCAATATTAATTACCCTGTTTGCGTTTCGCGCCAAAAGCACCAATAGCTGGAACTCCTTGGCGGAAAGGTAAACCGGCTTACTGTTTACCAATACGTTATGGCTGGTCAGATCTATATGCAGCCCGGGAAATTTCAATACCATATTTTCCTGTTTTGTGTTTTTTAACATCCTGCTACGGCGCAGGTGCGCCTTAACCCTGGCCACCAACACGCCGGGGCTGAAAGGTTTTGTGATATACTCGTCCCCGCCTAAGGTGAGTCCCAGTATTTTATCGGTATCATCGTCCTTGCAGCTTAAAAAAAGGATAGGTACGTCGCTGTTTTTGCGCAGTTCCTGACATATCTGAAATCCATTGAGCCCGGGCAGGAGCACGTCCAGTATTATTAAGTCCGGGTTGTGGATTCTGGCCATGTCAATGGCCTGGGTGCCGCTTTCCGCCACAAATACGATAAAACCGTTATTAATAAGGTTAATGGATATGAGTTCGCATATTTCCGGCTCATCGTCCACCACTAAAATTTTTTCCGCGATCATATTTATCCTCTCCCAAATGTTATTATAATAGATTTTTTGACAGACTTAACAATTATTTGCACTTTTTATTGTATTTCTTTAAATAAAATTTAGGAAAATTTGAGGTTTTCTTAAAATGAAGC
>CBEULQ010000754.1:0-2058 GCA_965543975.1 uncultured Desulfocucumis sp.
GAAAAAAACACACAATAGTTACTACAATTATTTTAGGCAATATCCCAAACCCAAAACTATTAACGCACCTAACGCTAAACAATGAAACAACCGTTTCTGTTATCCAATTTTCAAATAACGATTCCAATACCCAAGTGGCACCCCATATAAAACTACTAACTCTGACAAAGACTTCAACGCCACGGGTTTCCCTGGGCTTGTTACCCTTTCCAAGCACATACGCCTTAGTCCCCTTTTTCTTTGATTGAATAAAAATTTTCGCTACAAAACTGAACATAAACAGCAAAAATAGTGCAAATGATATCATATTTTTAGCGTCCATAATAACCTCCAATGGTAAATTAATTTGCAGAAGACTCCCACTTCTAAAGTGGGAGATGAATACTGATGCTGGCAATAAGCTACGACGATGGTACAATTCCCCAAGAAAACTTAAATCAAAACATCGTCGCCATCGATATGGGTGAAATCCATGGGATAGCCGCTGTAGCCGACACAGGGGAAGCATTAATTGTCACATCCCGGAAACTGCGCAGCGTCAAACGGCTTCGCCACATCTTCTTAATCTGTTTTTAAAAGCGAGTACATAATCAAATCTACAAAGTGACCCCGAAAGAAGCCATATTGCCTTAGAGTACCCTCTTCCTTAAAACCCAACTTTCTTAGAATACCTCTAGAGGATAAATTTTCAGGTTGAACAACAGCTTCAATCCTGTTGAGCTCAAGTTTCTTAAACCCAAACGTAATAATTGCATGTAATGCTTCACTCATAATTCCTTGACCCCAAAAACTTTTAGAAAGCTCATAACCTATTTCTGCACGAAATGATGACTTGACCCAGTTATGAAAACCGCAGGTGCCTATTATGGCATTATCATATTTTTGTGCAATGCCCCATCTAATAGCGGTCTGCTTAGAAAAGCTCTCCGAAAAACGTTCTATTAATGCTGATGCTTCACCAACTGTTTTCAAGGGTTCAATGTTATAAAATTTCATAACAACGGGGTCTGAGAAAAAACCAAAAAGTTCATTCTCGTCTTCTGAAGAAATTTTTCTTAAAAATAAGCGCGTTGTTTCGATTTCAGGAAATTGTTGCCAAACATCAACTGTATCCAATGTTTTTACCTCCAAGACTTCATAAACAACCCTTCGCGAGTTTATAAAGATAAATATTTTTGCATCATGTTGCCAGTTTGTTTTTAATTGCGCTAATTAAAAGTGATATAGGGCTTTGAACAAGCCCGCTACATTTTTTACCTTTCAGGTAGAGATCCGTGACATGAATTTCTTTAAGTCTTTCAGGGGGAAGTGCCAGCGGGTTTTTATCCAGTATTGCAAAGTCTGCATTCTTGCCTTTGGTCAGAGTGCCCCTGTTGCTTTCGTCGAAGGAAAGGCGGGAAGCCCAGTTTGTATGCATCCTTAAAGCATCCAGAACCGGTATTCTCTGATCGGGATTGGGATGGTTGCAAGCGGCAAATATTCCTTCAACAGGATTGGGCAGGGTGCAGGGAGCGTCTGAACCACCTGCAATGGTCAACCCGTAATCAAGCATGCTTTTCAATGGGATCAGATTTTCCGCCCGATCGCCAAGGACGCTGCGTATATATTGCATGGGTTCCTGGTCCCAAAACAGGAATGGGGTTTGGACTGCAAAGTGCAACCCTAATCTGGCCGCCCTTTCTAATAACGGAATAGGAATCAAATCGGCATGGATGATGATATGACGGTGGTCACTACGCGGACAGTCAGTCAATGCTGTTTCATATGCTGTAATTGCTTGTTCTACGGCAGCGTCACCTATTGCATGCAATGATACCTGTAATCCTGCCCGGTTTGCTTCTTTAACGAACTCATCAATCTGATTTTGTGAATAAAAAAGAATTCCTTTATTATTCTGATTGTTGGTATATGGTTCGTTAAGGGCGGCATCAAGGGATCCGAAACAACCATCCAGTGCGGTGGCAAAACATCCTCCGATACGAGGCAGTTTGCGGCGCAGCACTTTTTTTGTCTCCATGGTTTGAAAATAAATACGAAAAGTTTGGGGGAGCCCATGGG
>CBEULQ010000755.1:0-2058 GCA_965543975.1 uncultured Desulfocucumis sp.
TAATCATTATCATATTCATTTTGGCAAATTAACGCTTGGTTTGGTTAATCATAACCGTGAGAAGTTTAACCTGAAGAAGGATGCTTTAGTTTATTGCCTTAGTTCAGACCGGATGTAATATGAATAAAAAGAGGTGCAAAATAATGTCCGTGCCGGAAGAGATTCTTTCTGCAGCAAACGCTAAAACCAGATTGGGTTTAAGCAAAGTTGAATTAAAGAAGAGGTTAAAGGAAGCCCAGTTTATTAACGAAGTTTTGCTTACTTTAATTAAAAGTACGGACATGGACAGCACCCTGGCAGCAATTATGGATTTGGCCATTAAGATAACCCACAGTGAAGTGGGGGGGGTTTTGCTGACCGACCGTTTTTCCAGTGAGACTCAAATTATGCTGCTGCGGGGAGAGCTAACCGAAGATCAGTTTCAAAGAATATTGGACAAAGCTAATTTTATCCGGAGTACGGAGGCTGCCAGGGAAGTTATATGCCTTACAAATAATACAGAGGGTTTCAATGAAATGCTAAATGCTGACCCTGAATTACTTTCCATTATATCTGTGCCCATGATTGTGGGACGGGAAACCGTCGGCATACTTGTGTTAATGCATCGTTATTCAGGGAGAGAAGATCACCCGGGAGATTATTCACCCCAGGATATCGCTACTATTTCTGTATTTGCCGGCCAGGCTGCCCTGGTGCTTCATAATACGCTATTAAAAATAGAAAACGGCAAAAAGGAAGTATATTTGGAAACCATCGCCGCGCTGGTTTCGGCTATTGATGCCAAAGACCGTTACACCCGCAACCATTCCAAAAACGTGGCCCGGGTGGCAGTAATGCTGTCCCATGGGCTAAAACTGAGCGCCCGGGAAATCCAAACCATTGAATACGGCGCATTATTACATGACATTGGTAAAATAGGCATTCCTGAAACCATATTAAACAAAAAGGGCAGGTTGGAAAATGAAGAATTTGAAAGAATTAAAACTCACCCTGTTATAGGGATAAGAATTCTGCAGCCGGTGGATTTTTTGCAGAGCATACACGCTATCGTGCACTGCCACCACGAAAGAATTGACGGCAAGGGCTACCCCAACGGGCTAAAGGGTGAAGACATCCCCTTTGAGGCCCGTATAGTATCCATTGCCGATGCCTGGGATGCCATGACTTCAGATCGTTCCTACCGGAAAGGAATGACCATGGAGCAGGCTATGTTTGAATTGCAGGAGTATGCCGGGACGCAATTTGATGCACATATGGTAAGGGCTTTTATAACAATGGTTAAACAAAGCCCGCCGCTGTTTTCCTCTTGAAGTCAACATGAGACTACAGGCCATTCCTTATCCGGGGCAGAGGCGGAAGGTTATACCGAATTATCTGGGATAATAAATATTTTTTTAGCTGGTCAATGATAATGAATATCATTATTGCAGGAATCGTTAAAAGCAATTATTAAGCAACCTGAAGAGGTTGCGGGGGATAGTGGGTAAAGCCCTGGCCGTATGGCCTAATCTCAATCACAGGAGAGGATATTAATGGCGCAGAAGGGTTGGACAAACATTGACTTTGATAAAAAAAATATAAGATACCGGCCAGTTAATTCCAAAGGCAAAGGAGAGCCGGCAAATTGCTGCAAAAAGTGTTGTAAATGTAAGCATTGCATAAAAAAAATATTAATAATAGGTGGAATAACCAAATTTAAACAGCTATATAAAGATTTGATAGAAAACTGCGGCTATCAATGCGAATACCTGGATGGTTATATGAGAGGAGGTGATAAACTTCTGGAAAGAAAAATTATAAAATGCGATATGGTTTTTTGTCCGGTGGACTGTAACAGTCATAATGCCTGTGCCAGCGCCAAGAAATTTTGCAGAAAACACGGCAAGCCTATAAAAATTCTGACCTCCTCCGGCATTACCAATATGGCTCAGGCCATAAAAAGTATAGACTCTTAATGGAAAAAGATTGGACAAACTTATCAACCTAAATAAAAACCCATTTGGCAGGTGTGAATTAATCCACCTGTTTTTTGTTTATTATTTAAAATATTTGATTGTC
>CBEULQ010000756.1:0-2057 GCA_965543975.1 uncultured Desulfocucumis sp.
TGATCGTTGAACCGGGCATTCGCAGCATGGGCGTTAATATACTTGATAAAATGCAGCAGGTAATTTTCCTCACAGCAGATCAAACAAGGGGCTCAGGAATCAGCCCGGCCAACGGCGAGAAAGGGGTTCCTCTTTATCGCCCCGTCGAGTTTACCTTTGACCAGGATATTTCCTCCGCTTCCGTTAAGGTTACCGAAATGCCGGGTGAAACCGTGGTCCCGGGTAATGTAGAAATAAAGCGGAGCAAGGTTTTTTTTCGCCCCTACTACGCCTTTTTGCCCGGCAATACATACAGGGTTATGCTACGGGCCGAGCTCGCGAACCCCGAGAGATTATATGAATATGAGCTGTATTTTACCACTGTAAATATGGGCGAAAAATACTGGGTTGAGGTTAAGCTGGGGGAGAAACACACTATGACGGTTTACAAGGGACGGCAACAAGTACGTCATATGCCGGCCTCCGGGGGGCGGCCCGAATGCCCTACGCCAATGGGTTATTTCTATACCAAAGACAGGGGCCACAGCTTTTGGTCGCAAAGATTCGGCGAAGGGGCCACGTACTGGGTACGCCTGGCAGGACAATATCTGGTGCACTCGGTTCCTAAGGACAGCCATTGGGAAACCAAGGAGGAAGAACATAAAAAGCTTGGCCTGCCGGCAAGCCATGGTTGTATAAGGCTGGACGAAAAAGACGCCCAATGGTTTTTTGAAAACATACCCAGGGGGACGCTGGTGATAATCCATCCATAATATAATTAGTTGGGGACATTCCTTCTTCAACAAAGATCAGAAGAGAGGGATTTAGGCAAAACTAACTTGAATTTATTAAAAAGTAAGGAGTTAAGCAAATCAGGAAGGTGTGTCCCCTGACCGCTGAAAGAAGGTGATACTATTAACGCCGTATTTGGCTTTCTCGTTGTGGTTAGTATTCTGGTGGCAGCCTGTCAGGGAAAAGTGAGCAATATCACCGCTGAAGCCATAATTGCTGCCGGAGGGGCTGTAATGCTGGTTATTAAACTAACCGGCATCCTGACTTTGTGGCTGGGAATAGCCAAGATAGCGGAAAGATCGGGTTTATTGAATATAATTACCAGACTGTTGCAGCCACTGATATGCTGGCTTTTCCCCAGCATCCCCCGGGGCCACCCGGCCATGGGAGCTATTTTAATGAATTACAGCGCCAACATCTTCGGGCTCGGCAGCGCGGCCACTCCTTTCGGATTGAAGGCAATGGAGGAGCTTCAGAAATTAAACCGGTCCCATCATGCCAGCGAAGCCATGTGCACCTTTTTAGTTATTAACACCTCCAGCATTACGCTCATTCCCAGCACCATCATTGCTATCCGGATTAACGCCGGTTCGGTAAATCCCACTGAGATAATCGGGACTATGCTTTTTGCAACCACTGCTTCCACCCTGGTGGCCGTCATCGGTGACTATATATGTCGTGCTTATTACCGGAAAAGAGGCAGGATCTGATGATTTATTATTATCTGTCTATTGCCGGCAGTTGGTTCATCCCCATTTTTTTGTTGCTGGTGTTTTTACACGGCGCTTATAAAAAAGTGCCATTATACGATACTTTCGTGGAGGGCGCCAAGGAAGGATTGTCCATGGCCGTCAGGCTTTTACCCTATGTTGTAGGAATATACATGGCGGTAGGCCTTTTTCGTACGTCGGGAGCAATGGATGCTTTACTTGCCCCCTTGAAGCCTGCCCTTGCCATCCTGGGAGTACCGGCGGAGGTGCTGCCCCTTATGGTGGCCCGGCCCCTTTCGGGGCCGGCTGCGCTGGGAATCACTTCGGATTTGATAGACAAGTACGGGCCGGATTCTTTTATCGGGCGCCTGGCCAGTACAATTGACGGCAGTTGTGATACCACACTTTATATATTGGCCGTTTACTTTGCATCAGTCGGCATAAAAAATCCCCGCTATTCATTACCTGTTGGCCTTTTAGCAGATGTGTCCGGCTTTATCGCGTCGGTTATCATTTGCAGGATTGTTTTTGCCTGAATTTATTAAGGATTATCCTGCTTGCCGGTGGTATCTTCAT
>CBEULQ010000757.1:0-2054 GCA_965543975.1 uncultured Desulfocucumis sp.
TGAGGATGACGGCAGGTTCGGCGACAAAGCTAGACGAAGTTTTTCAGCGGCCTCCATTTTTGACCTGATTTTTTTCCCCTTTTCCTAATACCCCAAAAAGTGCGGAAGTAAAATTAATCCCGTATTCATTGCTTAACAGCAAATCCATCAATGTCCACCCGGTAAGAGCTGGACTGTTCGTTTTTTGTTTCGGCCACCTGGATACGTATATTATGCGGTTTACCGTCAAGGCTAACGGTTAATACCGGCCGGCAGGGCAGATACTCCTCGCTGTACAGGTCAACCATGGTTTGAAGTATATCGTCAATATAAACCATAGCGTGACCGCGGTCCGGGCCGCAACTGGAAATCCAGGCCGCTTCCTCGGCGGTAAACCGTAGTGACGCGGCAGCCCCGGGGGAAGCCGAATAATGTACTGTATTTAAAAAAGATGCTTCTGCATTGGACAGGACCCAATCTCCATTGTACTTGATTAATGGATTACAGTCGTCTAAGGGAACCATCGTAAACCGGCTTTCTGACCAGTTTCCCCAGTTGTCCAGGTTATCTTTTGACCGGACCCGAAAATAATAGGTATGACCGCTGGTACCCTCGAATACACTTTCGTTAGCTTCTGTTTCCGCCAGCCAGTTTTGCCAGGTTCCCCCGGCTCCGTCCTTAAATTGAACATTAAATCCCGCCACTTCTCTTTCTATGGCATGGCCGGCCCATTTTACATTGAATTTAATGGAACAGGATTCATCGCTGGAAAAGCACGGGGCATAGGTTATAGTTGCGGTGGGAGGTACAAGGATCCCCTCCGCCGCCTCATAAGGGCCGATGTCGTATCCACCACCCCGCGGCCGAATACCACCGTTAAAATCCGTTGAAGGGGAGCCTTCCGGCGTGCCACGATCTATGGCCGGACTGTTTTTGGCCAGCCGGTAGTCACGGCCGTCCAAATCCACAAACAGCGGATTACGGCAAAAGCTGTGTTCTCCCAAGCCGGTATCCATAAACCATACCCGTTCATTAATTTCTTGCCTGGAGTATTTGTGGTCAACGCTGGATATTTCGGCATCCTCGCGACTCCAGTAAATGTTATGCGCTTCATCTTCCAACATCGCGAAGCTACCCAAATAAACACCGCCATAGTTAAAGGCAAAAATGTTGTTCACCAGCGCTACTCTGGCTGAAGTGGAGCCTGCCCGGGGAATAGCCAACAGTCCATAATCGCCCTTTATTCCGCAGTTGACAATCAAATCGTTGTAAAGCCAGTATATCCCCCCACCCTGCAAAGCAACACCCGCCATCCCATTGTTGTCAAATATACAGTTAATCAGGCTGAGATTATTACCGTTACACAAAATACCATAAGAACCATTATCCCGGACCATGCAGGAATCTATGGCCGCGCTGCAAGCAGAATAACTAAAGCCGTTTCCGGTATTAAATTCAGCCGTACATTTCTCCATTACAATATCAGTACCGCTTTCCAAGGTAAAGCCCTCCGGCAATTCGGGACCGTCGTTATAAGCAAACCGCGTCGATAAGATGCGGGCCCCGTTCAGTGGACCCGGTGAAACCACCAGGCCGGTACCGTTGTTATTATGAAAGTCGCAGCTTTCGATCAACAAATCCGTGGCTGAAATAATACGCGCCCCGGTGCCGCAACCGGTCACTTCCACATCCTTCAATTGAACAGACCGGTTTTCCCCCCACATGGCAATGCCATATCCCTCAAAATAATTAATCCGCAAACCTGACAGATGCAAAAAAGAAACCCCAAACTCAATATTTAAGCCGTATTTCCAACCCACCTCATTCCCATCAAGCAACGCTTCTTCACCCTGGAACGCGCTGACAACAATAGGATTTTCACTGGTACCGGATTTTTTTAAAGTTAAAAACTCTTTATATACACCTCCGCGGATCAACAGCCTGTCGCCCGGATCCAACCTGTCAACGGAACACTGCAGGGTTTTCCACGGGCTGGTAGCCGAACCGGTATTATTATCTTCACCCCAGGGAGCAACAAAATAAGTTCTGCTGTCTGTTTTGCTGTCTGTTTTGTT
>CBEULQ010000758.1:0-2046 GCA_965543975.1 uncultured Desulfocucumis sp.
GAAAATCTGTTTTTTGACTCAGGGCACAGTCTGATTGACGCGAATCTTTCCAATTCGGATATGGTGAATAACCGGGTACGGCTTGCAAATGTGAAAAGCAAAACAGAATTTGATGAGGAGGCGGGAGTGTACAGGTCATGGGTTGATTTGACACTGGAAAACCCCATAGGAGAGGGAAATGGAGAGTATGTAACTGCCTTCAAACTGCCGGAAGGCGCATATATCAGCGACTATTACCTTGATGTCTCCGGAGATAGAAAAGAGGGTATTCTTGCCGACCGCCGGGCTGCCATGTTTATTTACCGAAAAATTGTAAACACGCGCCGCGACCCGGGGCTGCTGCGCTATACAGGCAGGAACACGCTGGAGCTAAGAGTCTTTCCATTCAATGAACACGAGGTGAGGCGGACAGGCTTTGAAGTCCTTCACAGTTATCCATTTAATCTTAATTTGGATAACAAGATTATTCCATTGGGCGGAGACGCAGTACAAAAAGAAACAGCTGTTGATGGAGCGGTTCTGCTTTCGCCCTTGCAAAAAGCCGGTTTAAAGCATGTTAAAAGAACCCCCGAATACCACTTTGTTGTTGACTGCTCGAAAAACAGCGACATAGCATGGCATATTGAGCAAATTGTAGAATATGCAAAGGCCAATGATATCACCCGGGCTGAAGTGGTTTTTGCTTCCTATAAAGTTGAAACACATTCTCTTGCTGATATGAAGCAGGCAAAATTTAAAGCGGAATGCGGGTTTAATTTTGATAGGGCGGTAAGAATGATTTTGAGTAAAGAAAGCAACAATAGTTTTCCGGTTATAATTGCAGTATCGGATAATATGCCCGGAGCTGTTTTCCCCGAAAATATCTATCCTCTATCCGACAGGTTCCCTGAAAGTCCTTTCTATTACGCTTTGAATCACGATCTGACTTTAACACCATACTCTTATGAAGACAACAAGGCAGGAAGTAGAGTAAAAAATCCCATTATGGAGTCCGTCCTTGACTTCAATGGAATCTATGTATCGGACAATGATAAATACGAATTGGTGCCGGGCAATATGGAATTGGACAGCATCACTTTAACAAGTAACCGGTATGAAGACGCTATTCTTCTTGATGCGGCCCAGCAAAGATATTTGTTGAACGGGAAACCAAACCCTTTGGAATTGGTACGTGCCGGCTTCAGGGCAAGAGTTTTGACACCCCAGACAGCATTTATCGTGGTGGAGACACAAGAGCAGGAAAAGGAACTGCTGGATTTGCAGGAGAGAATTCTAAACAACAATGAACAAATCCCTACAGTAACGCTTGATGAACCGCCACTGCTTGTTTGCGCTATTCTCGTTATGCTGATAATACTTTTTATTAAAACACAAAAAACATCTTCTTAAATATCCTAATCCTTTGCTGAAAAACAATACTGAAGCAACAAACAGGTCGGGTTTTAAATCACCCGCCAGAAGTCTCCTTCATGAGCGTAGCAAAGGGAGGGGTAGTTCACCAACTCTTGCCTTCCGGCCAGGCATAAAAAAAGGGAGTCGAGCCCACCGTCCGAAAGAACGACCACAGCAGTCTCTCGAAAGCGCTGTACTATGTTTAAATTTCGCCCCGTTGGCGGCCACAGTCAGCCTCCGCTGGCGCTATCTCGATGAGTCTTGCTTAAAAAGTATCAAATATTGTCCTCACTGTGAAAAAGAAGTTCCGGCTCGAGGGGAGGTATTTCACAATCGGTTGGGTGATAGGTAGGATACGTAGTTGTGTCGGACTTGGGTACTGCCAACGCAACACTTTTTATGAATGCAACCCCATTATGGTTCTCAATAATCTTTAATGCAGGAGTGGCCTGAAGGGTCTGGATACAGGCATGATGGACAGTTAAAACAGCTTCCTGCAACTTGTTATCGTCTTCCAGAGCTTTTACATTAAGTCCACTATCTTTAGCACGACTTATTGAAATATGCCTATTGTGGGAAAGAGTTAATGCATGATCTCCCAATTCTGAAACAACTTTTTCGGCCTTCATGAGCGCATCAACTTCGCCTGCAAAC
>CBEULQ010000759.1:0-2046 GCA_965543975.1 uncultured Desulfocucumis sp.
CAACCAAGCAAACAAAGTCAAAGGTAATTAGTGGTTTAATAAAATATGGTATATTTTATAGCGTATTAACGGTTTTCAAAAATCGCTTCAGGATTATCATAAGCCATTAAATACGGAGATTGCTCCGGGGATTTTTTAACCTTTCGCTGGGCTTTTATTATGCTTATTTTTAATGTTGTGCAGGATAGCATAGGCAACAGCTCCGGAGCTGGCATTTTTTCTTCCGTAGTTGGAGGCGTCCTCAATTTTGTCCTCTTCTTCGATTACCGTTAAATCTGTTCTCTTGACCACAAACATGCCTATAAGTTCCTCAAAGGTTATGACAAAATCAACGTAATCTATTATGTTTTTATTTAAAACTCTTACGGTAAGGCAGGTATGCCGTACACCTTTGTCTAACCTTCAAAACAGCATTAATGCAAAGCCGGTGATATTTTGCTGGGGGTCGGTCATTACATAAGCCTGGGAATTACCCTGCTGATTTTCTGCCTCCTGGGTCTGATATCCATAAAAATGGTAAAGTCCCTTTCGGATTATCTTATGGGCGGCAGAAAGCTGGGACCTCTTCTGGTGGCCGGGGGGATAGTGGGGGGCTTTGTGGGTGGCACGGTGACCATAGGCACCGCCCAAATGGCTTACCGCTACGGGATAAGTGGAATTTGGTTTACCCTTGGCGCCGGAGCGGCCTGCCTGCAGCTTTTTCTGTTCCTGGCCAGACCGCTGAGGGAAAAAGAGGTGGACACCGTATCCCAGTTCCTGGCGCTCACTTACGGGAGCAAAGCCGTACCCTGGGTAGCCCTGTTCGTGGGTGCAGGCATGTTTATCCAGGTATCGGTCCAGATGGTGGCGGCCGCTCCCATGTTAACTGCTATTTTGCCTGTGTCCACAGAAGCCGCATTATTGATTTTTGCTGCGCTTACGGTCTTTTATGTGCTGGGCGGTGGAATCTGGGGCAGCAGCCTGGTGGGGCTGCTGAAACTGGTGCTTCTTTCCGCAACCCTTCTGGCGGCGGCGGTTTCCGGATGGGCTCTTACCGGTGGCGGCAGTTCCCTGGCCGGGCATTTCGACTTATATCCCTGGTTCAGTATTTTCCCCAGGGGGTTCTCCCGGGATCTGGCGGGGGGACTGTCGGCGGTGATAGGTTTTATATCCACCCAGGCCTGCATTCAGCCTGTATTTGCCGGGCGGGACGTCAAGTCGGCCAGGGCGGGCACGCTTACGGCCGCGATACTCATCCCCCTTTTCGGGGCAGCGGGCGTGCTGGTGGGAATGTACATGCGCATGGCCCAACCGGGTATCGACGCCGCCATGGCCCTACCCCTTTTTATGCTCGAACATTTACCGCCCTTGGTAAGCGGTGCGGGGCTGGCCACCCTGCTGGTAACCCTGGTCCTTTCTTCGTCCGCCATGGCCCTGGGGGTAAGCACCCTGTTCAGCCAGGATATTTACCCCAGAATAAGGCCCGGCCGTCCACCCGGGGAAAGATTGATGGCAGCCCGGGCGACGGTGTTTGTCACCATCCTGGCAGGTACCGTAATGGCATACCGTATCATGGGAGATCTTATTCTGGACTGGAGTTACCTTTCCAATGCACTAAGGGGGGTTACAGTTTTCGCGCCGCTGCTGGCTGCTGTCTTTTTCGGCCGCAGGATACCGCCGGCCGCAGGTGTACTGGCGGTGTCTGCCGCTCCGGTGTTTGCAGTCGCCTGGAAATTATTTTCCCCGGGAACGATACATCCCCTTTATGCGGGACTGCCGGTCAGCATTCTTATTATCCTTTCAGGTATAATTTGTCCCCGCCTGTATACCGCCTTCCAACGGGATGATAAAAAAATGCAACACTGAAAAAGGGGCAATCCGCAAGCATACCCCTACAGGTACCAGGTACAAAATATAAGTAAGCCTTGGGTTCGGAAGGGGTTATTCTCCTTCCGAACCCTTAAAGCGAACTTAATTCGAGCTAACAACCTGTAAGACCCCGTCCTTCGAGGACGGGGTCTTACAGGTTGTTAGCTCGATAAATCACTTCATATCGTTTCCTGGCCG
>CBEULQ010000760.1:0-2041 GCA_965543975.1 uncultured Desulfocucumis sp.
GGTTTAATTCAGCCACTGATATTCGCCGTAATAGGAGATTTGCTGGGACAACACCTGATGCCGGTATTATTATTAAACTAAAATCTGGGGGTGAAATTAGTCTGGTGCGATCAGGAGAAGACTTTGAGATTCAAAGGGATTATGGAATGGGAACAGTTTCATATTGGGTAAAGCAACCTGACATTAAAAAGTTATTGGATCAGCTTGCCACCCCCCTTGCCACCTACGCTCAGAATCCCTTATTTATCAAGATCCGTAGTGGACTTGATCTCACTGACCAGGTAGAGTTTTTCAGCTTCTCCGGCCTCCTGCTTTACGATGGCCCAGCCGTGGTTGTTTGTACCCATGTCCAATTTCAGTTCCCGGCGAACCAGGTGTGGCAGCATTTTTTCCACTGCTCCCTGGTGGAACTGGACATTTACAAAGCGCTTTAGTTCTGCATGATGCTATAATGCAACCATCACCCTATATCAAAAACAAATTGACGGTTTCGAATAATTTGGTTTTAATCTTTTTCTAGCTCATTCAAAAAAAGAATGGACAGGTAATCCCGCTCACCACTCAAAACGCGATAAACCGAAACGAATTCTCCCTCAATCTTGTAAAATATAAGATAAACGCCACATACAAGAAAACGGTAATTCGTTTTTATACCGATCTTAGCACTTATAGAGGCTCCCATTTCAGGGAAATCTGCCAGCTTTTCTATCTTGGAATAAATGGCGTTTCCCATCTTCGAGGCTGCTCCGGGATTATCCCCGGCTATGTGGGCTTTTATTTCCTGCACATCGGAAATCGCTACAGGGCTGATTCTGATTTTGAATTTCACACTTAGACCTCCAGTGCTTTCTTGAGGTCATCAAGTGATTTCCATTCCTCTCCGGTCTTAATTGAATCTTCTGCCTCGGATAGCTTTAACAGAAGCTTAATAACAGCCTGCTGTTTTTCATACTCCTGCATATCCAAAATAACATAGCGGCCTCTGCCGTTTTTGGTCAAAAACACAGGTTCCCCAACTTGGCAGGAGCGGAGAACATCGTTATAGTTTCTCAAATCTGACACCGGCTTAATATTTGGCATTAATAACACCCCCACGATTTGCTGCTATTATCATATCTTAATACTTCGTAAAATAAAACATCAAAATTTACAGCAAAATACAGGGTGTGTTTCTATATTCTATGGGCTTGGTTAGCTATACGGCTCGGAAAGCAAAGGGACGCGGTTATTGCTTCGAAATCACTATATATTTTCTCGTGATTCCAACAAAGCAATATCCCCGTCCCCCTGCTTACTAAAGGGGGACTCAATCGGGTAGGAGGCTGACCCTTATTGGGTCAGCCGACCTCCCACAGAACCGTACGCACCGTTCGGTATACGGCTCCTCCCAAGTTTACACACGAACAGACTCGTAGTAATCGAGAAAATTAAAATAACCAGCCTTCATAAGTCTCTCGGCAGAGATGGCTTTGGCAATGATCGGGTTACGGGCGGCACGCCAGTAACCTTTTCTTATGTTTGCACCTTCCCACGCTACCCAGTCAACAATGCCCAATTTCTTGAGCATCGTATATCGCGTCCTTACCCTTTTCCACTGTTTCCAGATAACCATTCGGATACGTCTCCGTAGCCATTGGTCTATAGTTTTCAGCAGTATCTTCATGTCCGCAAGTTTAAAGTAGTTAACCCATCCGGTTATAAACTGCTTGAGTTTTAACTTTCTCTGCTCGTATCCCAATCCGTTGCTTCTTGCTGTAATCAAGCGTATCTTCGCTTTCATCTTTGCCACGCTTTTGGGGTGTACTCGCAGACCCACATCTCTGTTCTTGTTGATGTAGAACGCGTAACCTAAGAATTTGACCTTGCCTACATAGGCTACTTCTGTCTTTTCCCTGTTCACTTTGAGGAATAATTTCCTCTCTATGAACGGGATTAGATTTTCCAGTGTTCTTTCGGCCGCCCTTTTGCTTTTGCAGAAGATGAGCATATCGTCCGCATAACGGACGAACCTGTGCCCTCTTCGTTCAAGTTCCCAATCCAG
>CBEULQ010000761.1:0-2040 GCA_965543975.1 uncultured Desulfocucumis sp.
TAATGAAAAAAGTTAGGGTTATTATCAACCAGAGAGCCAGCAGCATGGTAATTATCCTTCTCAAAAGGTACCGGGCCAAACTACACCACCCCATTATTTGCCAATAAGATTAATTAATTAAATGAGGTATATGGGGTTGCGCCCATATACCTCATTTCTCCTGTTTTGTTACTCCACGTGCGCCCACTTGAAGTCGGCGTAGGTGGCAAAAGGAGGCACTATTACATCTTTAAGGTTTTCCTTGAGGAGAATCGGGTGGGTATAGAAGAACAGCGGCGCCACGGGCATTTCATCCATGAAGATCTTTTCCGCTTGATGCATGGACTCCATCCTAACCTTCTGGTCGCCGGTGGCTTTGCCCTGGCTTACCAGGCGGTCATATTCCTTGTTGCTCCAGCCGGTCTGGTTGTTGCCGCCATCGGTTACAAACATATCGATGAAGGACATGGGGTCAAGGTAGTCCGGGCTCCAGCCCGCCCGCATGACGTCGTAATCAATCTTGTCTTCCAGATCCAGTTTGACCTGCCATTCAACGTTCTGCACGGCCACTTCGATGCCAAGATTTTTCTTCCACATTTGTTGGATTGCTTCGGCAACCTTTTGGTGGTTTTCATGGGTGTTGTAAGTTATGGTAACCTTCGGGAATCCTTTGCCCTCGGGGAAACCCGCTTCAGCCAATAGTTTTTTGGCCTCTGCCAGGTCTTCTTTGAAATAGTCGCCTGCGTTTTCACGGAAATCCTTGCCGTCGGCGTCTTTAAAGCCAAAGGGCACGAAGGCGTAAGCCTGTTTCTGGCCGCCCTGCATTACGCTCTCCACCAGCGCCTTGCGGTCAACGGCCATGGAGAGGGCTCTTCTCACCTTAACGTCGTTAAAGGGCTTGCGGGTGCAATTGAAACGGTAGAAGTAAACCGAGGCATCGGGCATGATTTTCAGTTCCTTGCTGTTGTCTTTTAGGGCAGACAGCTCCTGTGTGGTAACATCATTCACATGGTCCAGCTGGCCTGCTTTGAACATATTGTAAGCAGTGTCAAGACTGTCAATAAGGTAAATTTCCAGTTTTTCCAGTTTGACATTCTGGGCGTCCCAGTATTCCGGGTTCTTTTCCATCACTATTTTCTGGCTGTGCTCCCAGGAGACCATTTTAAATGGGCCGTTGCAAACATATGTCTTGGGATCGGCAAACCAGTTGGGATTGCCCTCAACCACCTTCTGGTTCACCGGGAAATATGTCTGGAAGGCGGTTAATCCCAGGAACTGGGGCGCCGGGGCACTTAAAACCACCTGTAATGTTTTGTCGTCCAGGGCTTTAACACCCACGTCTTCCTTTTTACCCTTGCCGCTGTTGTAATCCTCGGCGCCTTTGATGTAGAAGAATTGGTAAGCATATTCGGAGGCGGTTTCCTTGGCCAGGGCCCTCTGCCAGCTGTATACGAAATCGTGCGCCGTGACAGGGTCGCCGTTGCTCCATTTGGCATCCCGTAGTTTGAAAGTATATGTAAGTCCGTCGGGTGATACTTCCCAGCTTTCCGCAATTGCGGGTTTTATTTCCTGACTGGCATCATAACGGGTGAGACCGTCAAGCATCTGCAGCTCAATGGTGCCCTCCGGCAGTCCGGTGGATTTTGCAGGGTCCAGGGTTTCGGGCTCGGCCCCCACGTTATACCGGATTATCTGGGCAGCGCCGGATTTACCTGCTGTATCTTTGGCTTTATCGCCACCGCAGCCGGCCAGGGTAAAAGCGGCTAAAACCATTAAAGCTATTAAAATTCTTTTCAAAAAACACAACCTCCCTATCAATAAAATAATTACAATAAAATTTAAGCTACCCTCCTTTTACATTAACTTAAAAATTTTACCATGGATATTATAAACATAAAAAAACCGGTTGAATAGTATTGTTTTTAAGGTTTATTCAATATTCATAAATTAAATATACCTTGCGTTATATGACAATATAGTGGTTACAAACAATTCGTAAGGTTTTATGTGCTGATTTAAAAGCGTATTCTCAAAAAAAAAAAGGCCCATCTTGTAAATGAA
>CBEULQ010000762.1:0-2039 GCA_965543975.1 uncultured Desulfocucumis sp.
AATCTGTTGCAGGAAATACTGTCCCAGGGTGAAATAGATTCTTTGCTGGAAGCCCTGACCACCGGGAAGCTTGATGCCGATGAGGTAAAGCAGGCCGGCCCTGTGGCGGTTCACACCAAGGCCTACGATTTCAGGCGCCCCAATAAATTTTCAAAGGATCATTTACGGACCCTGGAAATGCTGCATCAGAATTTTGCCCGGCTGCTTTCTAGCTTTCTTTCAGGATATTTGAGATCCTCAATTAATATTGAAGTGGCCTCAACGGGTCAAATGATTTATGAGGAGTTTATACGCTCCATACCGAGCCCTACGGTTATCGCCTTATTGGAGTTAACACCCCTTGAGGGCTCAGTATTAATGGAAACCAACAGTCAGGTGGTTTTTCCACTGATAGACCTGATGTTCGGCGGTCCCGGCAGCAGCACCGATTCAATCAGGGAGTTGACTGATATAGAAATATCGGTGGTGCGCAAACTTTACGGCAGAATGCTGGAACATTTATCAATGGCCTGGCAGGATTTGTTTCAAATTGAACCTAATATACAGGGAATTGAAACAAATCCCCGTATGCAGCAGCTATATTCGCCCAATGAGGTTGTGGCGCTTATAACATTTTCCGTTTCGCTGAACGACGAACCCAGGGGCCTGATTAACCTGTGCCTTCCATTTATTGTTCTGGAGCCGATGATGTCCCGCCTTTCGGTGCGCCAGCAGTTTTTGAGGCAATCCAGCGGCCCCAGGGACGAAGACATGAAGTGGCTCAGACACTGGCTGGGTTACTCAAATGTTAATATTGACGTGGTACTGGGTGATGTAGACGTGACCATAAATGATTTTTTAAATTTGAATACCGGGGATGTGCTCGTGTTGAACCGGCGCCTGGACCAGGACTTAAGCCTGTTCGTTGAGGGAGAAATGAAATTCGGAGTGCAGGCCGGCAGGATGAATAGAAAATTAGCCGTTCAGGTGGTGGCTTTAACCGAAGGGGGCAGGGTAAATGGGTGACAACAGTGGCATGCTCAGCCAGGCGGAAATCGACGCCTTGCTGAATGGTACAGCCGGTGAACCGGATATTGCTCCGGAAACACCCGAAACTGAGGTGCAGCAGGAAGCTTTGGCAGAAACCATGCCGGCCGCCGCAGCGGCGGACGGGGAATATTTGACCCCTGAGGAAAAAGACTCACTGGGTGAAATAGGAAACATAACCATGGGTTCGGCTTCCACTACCCTTTCGGAACTGTTAAGACAAAAGGTGACCATAACCAGCCCCAAGGTTACTATGTTAACCCAGGAGCAGTTGTTTAACACCTTTAGTGTGCCCTACGTTTTTATTCAGGTGGAATACGTTTCGGGGCTTGAGGGATTCAACGTGCTGGTGCTTCGCCTCAGGGACGCCAGCGTGATAGCCGATTTGATGATGGGAGGGGACGGCTCCAATCCTTCCGAGGATGAAATTGGAGAAATTGAAATCAGCGCAACTTCTGAGGCCATGAACCAGATGATCGGCACAGCTTCCACTTCCCTTTCCAATATGTTCGGCCGGCTTGTTAATATATCGCCACCCACAACAAATCTGTTAAAAAGCAACGAAGCAATGAACTACCGCCTCCCGGCCGGTGATCCGGTGGTGGTGATTTCATTTAAAATGACAATAGGCAACCTGCTGGATACGGAGATAATGCAGGTTTTAAGCATAGAGACAGCTAAAGAAGAGGCTGCCCTGCTTTGGGAATATCTCATGGGCATGTCCTCGGGGGAGTCAAGCCTTCCGGAACCTGAGCCTGCCGGGCCGCTCGACGGCGATACTGTGGAAATGGCGGATGATTCCCTGATAACTGAAGATACCCCGCTGGCCACTGCGGAATCGGTGATACAGAGTGTAATGAGCGCCGAAATACCGCAAACCCAGAAGACCACTGAGGCCCAGGGGCAAATGTTTGGCAGCCAGACCTCCGGGGCGCAACCGGTCTTACAGCCGGTTACATATAATTTTCCTACCCTGACCCAGGTGGAACAGAGGAAGCTGGAGTTGCTGCTGG
>CBEULQ010000763.1:0-2036 GCA_965543975.1 uncultured Desulfocucumis sp.
ATCTGGCCCACCATTACACCGTATTCGGCAAAAAATTTTTCGTACATGTGCATTAGAATACCCTGCCCCACGGCGGCGGCAGCCTGCTTTTCCGGTATGCTCTTTGGTTTCTGGCTGTACCCCAGCCTGTTAAACCCCACCCCTATGGCACCGGAGGTCACCAGCAGAACATCCAATCCCCGGTTGTGTAAATCCGCCAACTGGCGGACCAGCATCTCCATGCGGGCCAGATTGGGTTTGCCGGTGTCATATATTAGCGAACTTGAGCCCACCTTAACCACAATCCGTTTAACTTCACTGAAATCCCTGGCAGGTTTTTGCATATCTTTCACCTGTAAATAATGTTTATAGTAAAGTAAATAACATTATAACATAATGCTTTTAAATTAATCCACAAAATCCCAACGATTAAATTAAACCTCCGGAAGTGAACCGGAGGTTTTAAGATTAGTTTAATAAGGTGAGCCTCTACCCAAGGCTCCAAAGTTATCCTTAAGGCTGGCGGCTCCTAGTATTTGAATTTCTTTGTCATCTCCTCCAGGGTTATCCCCATGCGCGCCAGTTCCTCCGCCAGCGCCGAAACCTCTTCCACCGAAGCGGACTGCTCCATGGTGATGGAAGTGACATTCTGCACGCTGGCCGACATTTGCTGGGCGGCTGCGGCAACATCCTGAATTTGTGATCCCAGGCTTTGAACCTTTTCTATTATCGTCCTGAAATAACTGCCCACTTCATCAATAACGGAGTGTACCCTGGCGTACTCCTGCTTGCTCTGATCCATCACAGCCACGGCTTTACCGGATTCACCCTGGACTTCGTTAATAAGTTTATATATTTCCTGGGTTGCCTCCGCAGATTGTTCGGCCAGTTTTCTGACCTCCTCGGCCACCACCGCGAAACCCCTCCCCTGATCCCCGGCCCTGGCGGCTTCAATGGCCGCATTCAGCGCCAGCAGGTTGGTTTGATCGGCTATACCCCTTATAATATCCACAATTCTGTTAATCTCCCCGGATGACCTGTCCAAACTCCCGATAACCGCCGCCACCTGTTCTGTTACCTCACCCAGGCTGGCAATGGAGCTAACTACCTTGTCCAAACCCTGGCCTCCGGACTCGGCCAACTCCGCGGTCTCCTTGGCGGATGTGGCAACATTATTAGCGTTATGCGCCACCTGCTCCACCGCGTCCCCCATTTGTGAAACCGTTCCCGAAAACTGAACGGCGTTGTTGCCGACCTGGTCGGCGGTGGAGGATAAATGCTGTACCGCTTTGGATAGCTGAACCGTGGTGGAGGAAACTTCCCTCACAAGAGTCTTAAGCCCCTCCCGCATCTGGTTGAACGAGCGGGCAAGGTTACCCACCTCGTCCCGGGTTTTCACCTCTATCTCCCGGCCTGTCAGATCGCCGCCGGCAATAACCACGGCGTCGCTCTCCAGTCTGGTCAGGGGTCTGCTTATGACATTGGCCAGGAACACCGATATCGCTAATCCTACCAGCACAAGGGCTGCGATTACCAAAATCACCAGTTTAATTACTCTTTTGACCTTTTCGGCATTGGCCGCGCTTTCCCGGCGCATTAATTCCTCCTGAGAATTACTGAGGTCAAGGCCGGTTGTTATGATAGTATTAATGGTTCCTTTTTTATTCAGTGTATAATCCACCACTTTATCTACGTCGCCGGCCCGCCTTATAGCTATAACATCCCTGGAATAGGCGGAAAAGTCGTCCAGACCGGTGGCCATCTGAGCAACCATTTTCCTGCTGTTTTCATCAGTTGCCATTTTATCAAGTTTGTCCACATCCTCACGGGATTTTGCCAGTGCGGTCTCATATTTATTCAGATAGTCATCGTAGCCGGTTAGAAGATAAGACCTTAAATAAAGGGCTGCATACTCAAAATCCGCCACCAGTGTTTTTGAAGTACCGGCAATTTCTGAGCGTGTTTCTATTAGATACTGATATGAACTGTTGAGATTTTTGATTTCCTGGAGGGTAAACAAACCAATACCCAGCGTAAAAAGAAGCAGGAAAGAGCAC
>CBEULQ010000764.1:0-2035 GCA_965543975.1 uncultured Desulfocucumis sp.
AACCACCGTGGCCCTGCCCGCCGCACCGTCAGGACTCACGGCTAAGGTTGCTTCATCTTCAAGGATCAGCATCACTTGGAAAGACAACTCCAACAATGAAACCGGGTTTAAAATCGAGAGGAAAACGGCAGGCGGGAGCTATACCCAGATCGCCACTGTGGGAGTCAACGCCACCTCTTATATCAGCACCGGGCTGTCCAACAATACGCGCTACTACTACCGGGTGAGGGCTTACAACACCGCGGGGAACTCGAACTACTCCAACGAAACAAGCGCGGTGACGGGAACCGTACCCGCAGCTCCGGCAGACCTGGCGGCGACAACCGTATCCTCATCAAAAATCAAGCTGACCTGGGACGACAATTCCAATAACGAAGAAGGATTTAAAATTGAGAGAAGAACGTCCGGAGGAAGTTACAGGCAGATCGCCACCACCGGGTCAAACTCTACATCCTATACCGATTCGGGTCTTTCCAACAATACCAGGTACTATTACAGGGTCAGAGCCTATAACGATACAGGGGCTTCGGGGTACTCCAGTGAGGCAGGCGCGAGAACGGAAGACCTACTTTCAGCGCCTTCGGATTTTGAGGCCGAACCCCTTTCCTGGTCCAAAATCAGGTTGACCTGGGACGATGATTCCAATAACGAGACCGGCTTCAAGATTGAGAGAAGAACGGCCGGGGGGAGTTACAAGCAGATTGCATCGGTGGGGTCCAACACCACCTCCTATACCGACACAGGTCTGTCCAGCAACACCGGGTATTACTACAGAATCAAGGCTTATAACAGTTCGGGCTACTCGGATTATTCCAGCGAGGAGAAGGCAACCACTGACAAACTTGAGCAGACTGTTATCAAACTGGTTATCGGCAAGACCACTTATTATGTTAACGACAAGTCGAAAACCATGGACACAGCGCCGTTGATTAGGGAAAACAGGACCCTGCTGCCGATCCGGTATGTGGCGGAGGCCATCGGGGCGTCGGTGGGCTGGAACCAGAGTGATGAAAAAGTTACCGTAACGATGAAAGGGACGGTCATTGAACTTTGGATCGGCCAAAACTATGCCAGGGTGAACGGAGAATACAGGCTGATAGACATCCAGAATCCCGGTGTCGCGCCGTTTGTCATCCCTCCGGGGAGAACCATGCTTCCTTTGAGGTTCATATCTGAAAACCTTGGTTGCAAGGTGGAATGGGACTCTAGAAAACAGGAGGTAACCGTAACGTACCCGGCGTCATAAAACATAAAACGGTGCCTGGCTCTTAACTTATTACTGGTATAGAGGACACCTTCTGTTAGATTGTATACAGAAGGTGTTTTGTTTTGTAGGGGCGTAACTCCTCTTTCCACAGATAACAAAACATGGTAAAATCAACACAGTTGAATAATCAACACATATGGAAAATAGACTAAGTATAAGGGTGAAGGAATGGAGCAGATCAGAATAAACAGAACCGAGAGAAAAAAAGAAGAAACCAGGAATAAAATTATTGCTGTTGCCATGGATTTATTTAATAAGCAGGGTTTTGATCAGACTACGGTAGAGCAAATAGCTAGCGTGGCCGACGTTAATAAAGGAACCATCTATAACCATTTCCCTGCCAAAGAAGCCATCATATGCGAATATGTACAAAGAGTCATTAGAGAGCAGGGGCCTGAGGTGAGCAGCCTTTTACAGCAATTGCCTGATACCCGGTCACGCTTAATCGCAGCACTTCGCAAATCGCTGGAGTGGATGCATATTGAGTTAAACAAGGACATTTATGAAAGATATTTTACTTACCGGATGCAAAAGGTAATTCAAAACTTAAGGGACCGGGACTCAAGTCTGAGTAGTGGTTTAAAAAGTGTCCTGGAGCCTATTTTAGAACTGGGTAAGGAAAAAGGGGAAATCAGGCAGGATGTGCCGAGTCAGGTGCTTGCCGGTCAATTGGAAATTTACCACTTTATTACAGCTGCCATCTGGATTACTAATCCGGAATTGTTTTCGATATATGAGGAGATCGGAAAGCACACGTCTGAACTCCAG
>CBEULQ010000765.1:0-2034 GCA_965543975.1 uncultured Desulfocucumis sp.
TCACGGTGATAATCAGGGGCATTTGGTTCCAGGCTGCCAACTGGGATGTAAGCCGCCTAAATTATAAGCGGCTTACAAATGTGCTAACCAATAAACATTTGAACAAACATTTTTCCGTACGGGCCACCGTCAACAATACCAATTCCTACTTCTTTGAAGCTTTGGTTTAATATATTTGCGCGGTGACCGGAGGAATTCATTAGATTAGTATGGGCAGCATCAACAGAAGATGCTCCGGCAAGGTTTTCTCCTACAGTATTATAAGCTATGCCGAATTTTTTTATCATATCACCTGGACTGCCATAGGTGGGCGAAGTGTGACTGAAATAGTTATTATCAATCATGTCTTTTGCCTTAATCCTGGCAACCTCGGTCAGTTTGGGGTTAACAGCAAGTGGCGCTACTCCCGCCTTGGCTCTTTCGGCGTTAACCAAATCAAGCATTTTTTGCTCATCAGCAGATAAAACAGCGCTTCCCGTATTGGTTGCGGATGGCTGCTGAGGTTGCGGTTGCTCCGTTGCTGGCTGCTCCGGGGCCGGTTGCTCTGGGGCCGGTTGCTGCGGGGCCGGCTGTTGCGGTGCAGTGGGCAGTTTGCCCCCCCAATACCAATTATAGTTAATTGGAAGCCTGTTATAGCTGGTTGTTGCTGCCGAAGCGCCTAAGGTAAAGGAAAACAACAGAAACGTGGCAAGAACGCTGGTAACAATGATTCTGCTTCTATTAGTCATGGCAATGCTCCTTTCTTGTTTTGTTTCCGGAGTTAGCTGATGGTTAGGCAAAAAGATAACCCCTCTTAAACATAAAAGAGGGATTTACCCCGAAAATGCTTTCTTCGTATCAAATTTTTTGTTAATTGCCGTGATTCGCAAGTAATATATAAGATAGCATATTACCAATAAACGAGGCAACCTATAAATTTTACCAGGTTGTATGGGTATTGTTGGTTTGAGAGTTATAATGATTTTGCCATTACCCGGTTTCGTCCTTCCTCCTTGGCCTGGTAAAGCGCCTGGTCGGCAAGGTTGATTATATTCTCCCGGGGGGTGCACTTGTCCGGTACCATGGTGGCCACCCCAACGCTGATGGTAACGTACAGGCTGATGGGGGAAGCGGAGTGCAGTATTTTAAGCTCTTCAACGTTTTTACGGAGAGCCTCGGCCACCACGGCAGCGCCCTGAAAATCAGTATCCGGCAGTATAACCGCGAATTCCTCTCCGCCGTAACGGGCCACCATGTCTGCGGAACGCTTCAGGCAACCTCTAAGTGCGGTGGCTACTTTTTTCATGCAGTTGTCGCCGTTAAGGTGGCCGTGTTTATCGTTGTATTTTTTGAAGTAATCAATATCGCATATGATAAGGGACAGCGGGTACGCCCCCCGGATTGCCCTTCTCCACTCCCGGTCAAGGTACTCGTCAAAAAACCGTCGGTTGGATATTCCCGTTAGTCCGTCCAGGTAAGACAGGCGTTGCAGTTCCCTTTCCTCCCGCCGCCGCTCATTCATTTCGTCCTTGTACTTCTGGTCGAAGCGATGGAATTCGGTTTGCAGCCGGCTTAACTCACGGTACATGTTTTTATAAGGTTCCTTTAAATTTACGTCGGTAACAATTCTATACATCCAGTAAGAGGCGGCAAGCTTGAGAAGGTGGCTCAGGGCCGCCGCCGTTCCCGGAAACCAGCCGTATAGTAAAAAAGTTGCCTGGGAGGCGGCGTTTAATATCAATAATGTTTTCATCAAACGCAGCAGGTCCGGCTGCAGATGCCGGTTTCCGGCGGTAAATAACAATGCGGCCAGCAAGATTATAAAAATAAAAAAGCTGGTCTCCTGTTTCTCAGATTCCAGAGTCTTTAATATAAATTCCGAAGCGGATTCCCAGTAAAAAATAACCGCCAGCAACACCAGAGACAATGACAGGTAAACACCGAACACCAAATCGGCCCTTACCTTACGCCTTGCAAATATAGGCGCCGCCAGAAGAGAGATGCTTTCCATGTACCTGGCGATAATCCAGCTGTGCCCTGACAGGCTGTAATCAT
>CBEULQ010000766.1:0-2031 GCA_965543975.1 uncultured Desulfocucumis sp.
CTAAGTTTAACCCTGATTCCTCTAAAAATAATAGGTACTGAATTTATGCCCGAGACCGACCAGGGGGAATTGACGGTATCGCTGGAGATGCCGGTGGGTACGCCCATTGGGAAAACCGATTCGGCCTTAAAACAACTGGAAGGTTATTTAAGTAAAATACCGGAGGTGCAGTATTACCACACCACCCTGGGTTCCGGAGGAAGGAATTCCTCCGCCGGGGCCAATACCGGAAGCATACAAATACAATTAACTCCCAAAGACCAGCGGCAAAGGTCGGTTTGGCAGGTGGCCGACGGAATTCGCCAGTGGAGCCATAACTTTAAAGAAGGAAAAATATTTGTTACGGAATCCGACAGCATAGCAGGTGGAGGGGGAGGTTCGGACGTCAGGATAGTGGTATCCGGCAAAGATCCGGATAAACTGCTGCAACTGGCCAACCAGGTTAAAGATATTGTGGCCCGGACCCCAGGCGCTTCTGACGTTAAAACCGACTGGACTCTGGGCCAGCCGGAGGTGCAGGTGCAGGTGGACCACATACGCACCGCCTATTATGGAATTTCTGTAAAGGATGTGGCCAGTACGGTCCGGGCGGCGGTCAATGGTGAAAATGCCGGTGTGTATCGTGATGGAGGCAAGGAGATTGATATGTTGGTGCGGCTGGCAGGAGCCGGCAACCAGGATAAGAGCAACCTGGAAAATCTTTTGGTGTCGGGCAGCGGCGGTTCCGTATCGCTAGGCCAGGTGGCGCAACTGGAAAACGGCAGCGGGCCAAAAGACATCCGCCGGGAGGACAGGCAAAGGACTATCACCGTAACGGCCAATGTCAAAGACAGGTCTACGGGGACTTTTATGGGTGATGTGAAAAAGGAAATTGCCAAAATTGATCTTCCGGCAGGTTTTTCAGTAAAAAGTTCCGGGGAAGATGAACGCATGGGGGAAAGCTTTTCCGAGTTGATTAATGCTTTGGCGCTGTCTGTGGTGCTGGTGTATATGGTTTTGGTGATGCTTTACGAATCCTTTACCACGCCTTTGATTCGGATGCTCTCTCTGCCCCTAGGTATAGTGGGGGCTTTAACGGCCCTGGCCTTAACCGGCAACAATCTAAACCTGTTTACCCTGATAGGGATTATTATGCTGGATGGTTTGGTGGCTAAAAACGGCACTCTGTTGCTGGACTACACCCATACCTTGATGGACCAGGGCCGGTCTCTGCGGGAGGCGCTGATTGAAGCCGGCAATACGAGGTTAAAACCTATTTTAATGACCACCATAACCATGGTGTTCGGTATGCTGCCCACGGCCCTGTCCATGACCGAAGGGGCGGAGAACCGCAGTGGCATGGCCTGGGTGTTAATCGGGGGATTGCTCACTTCCACGGTGTTTACCCTGTTTGTTATTCCGGTGGTATATACCATAATTGACGATTGGAAAAAGAAAAGGGCTGGGCGCAAAAAACGCCAAGCGGCGGTAATATGAACCGGAATACCGACAAGTATGGATGATAGCAATTGTTTTCTTAACCGAGAAAATCGTTTCGTAATCATACACACCGTCTCAGGTAAAATCAAAATTACAAAGACACTGAATTAGCTGGAAAAAAGGCTTGGCTGAATCTGAGATGAAAAAGAGGGGGTAGACATCCTCTTTTTTGTTTTTAAATACAATGTACCTTTTTATGCATTGAACTGTACCCATTAATGCATAGAAATAACCCTTCTATGCAGAATTTGTAGAAATTAAAATATCGATTTGCTATTATCTCGCTAACAGCCTGTAAGATCCCGTCCTCGAAGGTCGGGGATAAAAAGAAGTATAAAAGTATTTACACTACCGAGTTAGATATCGTTTTTGCCTTCAGCTTTCATTGGTTTTAATCCGTTTGCCTTGTTTTGTTCTTCAACCTGTTTTAACTCTTGTTCAAAATTAACTACATCAAAAGTAAACTTCTTGTTTTCAATTTTTTCATTTTGCTCTTTGAATTTCCCTTGAAGCTGACAACCACGAAGTAACCAAAATCGTTTTTATCTGGAC
>CBEULQ010000767.1:0-2028 GCA_965543975.1 uncultured Desulfocucumis sp.
CCCCTTTCCTTATACGAAGCGGGAGTATTAGCGGCGGTTAGCTATCGGATAAAAATTCTTGGCACCCTGGCGCCTACCATGCATACAATTTCGTAATTTATCGTTCCGATTTTATCGGCAACCTCTTCCACCGGCAATACGGACCCTGCCTGTATACCGAAAAGCACTGCCTCCTCCCCGGGCAAAACATCTTCAATATGCCCCACATCAACCATTAACTGGTCCATGCATACCCTGCCGATTACCGGGGCCCTCCGCCCCTTTATCAACACATCTCCCAGGGATGAAAGGGAGCGGGGGTAGCCATCGGCATATCCCGCGGACAAAGAGGCAATCAACGTAGACCTGCCGGTTGTATAAGTACAGCCGTAACTAACATTGAATCCCCGGGAAACTCTTTTTACCATTGCCACGGAGGTTTTAAAGCTCATGGCCGGATGTAAGATTATTTTACCATGATCCACATCAGGGGAAGGATATAATCCATAAAGTATTATACCGGGCCGTACCATGTCGAGATGGGTCTCCGGGTATTCAATTATAGCTGCACTGTTGGCACAATGCCTCACAGGTACGAAAAGCCCTTCCCTGGACAAGCAGACGAGTATTTCCGTGAATTTCTCAAACTGTTGCAGGGTATATTTTCTCTCTGAACTGTCCGCCGAGGCAAAATGCGTGTAAACACCCTCCACATCCAGGCCGGGCATACGGGCAATGTCGAGGATATCCGCCACAGTTTGATTATTCCCGCAAACAAGGCCAATACGTCCCATCCCCGTATCCACCTTGATATGCACCGGCAGCCTCACACCCTTGCTCCGGCACTCCCGGTCAAGAATTTGTGCGTACTGCAGCGAAAATACTGTCTGGGTTAGGCCGCTATCAATTATTTCGCTAAACATACCAGGAGGAGTATAACCCAAAACCAATACCGGAACATTTATACCCGCCCTGCGCAGTATAGTGCCCTCCGAAGCCCTGGCCACCGCCAGCCGGGCGGCTCCGTTGGACAGGGCCGTCCTTGCCACTTCAACCATGCCGTGTCCGTAACCGTTGGCTTTAACCACAGCCATCATAGTGGCCCCCGGAGATATAATTCTCTTTATTTCTTTTACGTTATGGGCAATTGCCCCTAAATCCACTTCCGCCCAGGTGGGATGGTCATTCATGACATTAACACCTCTGCCTCCATGAGGGCCTCCGAATAGCTGCCAAACTTCAGTTAGATGCCCCTCTCCATTTCACGGAGAACCACCGGCAACTCGACAAGGATATCCCCGGCCAGCAAGCCCATCATGCCTTTTTGGGCCGCAGCCCTGTCCCCGGCAAATCCGTGCAGATAAACTGCGGCAGCCGCCGCTCCTTCCGGGTTTAGTCCCTGGGCCAGTAAACCTGCGATTATGCCGGTCAGAACGTCTCCGCTGCCTCCGGCAGCCATGCCGGGATTACCGGTTGGATTCACGTATACGTTTCCATTGGGAACTGCCACCAGTGTCGGGGCGCCTTTCAAAACCACCACCGACTGCCACAGGCAAGCGTATTTCTCAGCCACGGCCAGCCGGTTATGGGCAATATCAGTAGTACTTTGCCCGGTCAGGCGGGCCATTTCCCCCGGATGAGGCGTAAGCACCAACGGAGACTTGACCGTTTTTAATACATCCGTATGACCGGCCAGGGCATTTAGCCCGTCCGCATCAAGCACACAGGGGGTAGAAATCATCCCCATGAGTTCCCTTATTAACCGAACAGTCCCCGTCTGCGTGGAAAGGCCTGGACCAAGGGCCAATACATCCGCCTTTTCAAGCAGGGTCATAATCACCGGCAGAGCCTCCGGGGACAGGGACCGGCTTTCATCCTGGGGTAGAGGGTATGTCATTACCTCTGTCAGTTTGGTTTCCACTATTTGATGCAGACCCTCCGGCACAGCCAGTGTTACCAGCCCCGCGCCGGTTCTCGCAGCAGCCTCCGCCGCAAGGCAGGCTGCACCGGTCATGCCGGTGGAGCCCGCCACCACCAGCACCCTTCCAT
>CBEULQ010000768.1:0-2027 GCA_965543975.1 uncultured Desulfocucumis sp.
ACAATTAAGACATGACCTAAATAAAGGAATTTTATTATGTATATGGCAACTCACGGGCGTTTCCTGCTATAATACATTTGGTGTACTGTGGAAAAGAAAGGCCATTGGAGGTGTTAAAAATTTTGCTGGTTCAGTTGGAATCTTCCCTGACATGTTTTTTAACTAGTTTAATAATTATTTTATTTACCATTTTTGTTTTTACCAGGGTCACCAAATATAATGACTGGAAGGAAATAGCCGCTGGTAATAATGCCGCAGCCCTTGCTCTGGGAGGAAAAATTTTCGGTGTGGCCAACATTATTCGCTTCTCGGTGCTCAGCAGCACCGGTGCAACTGAAACAATTTTTTGGGGGTTTACCGGTTCAGTAATGTTGATTCTTGTATATTTATTATTTGAGTGGTTCACACCAAAACTAAATGTTAACCAGGAGATTGCTTCCGGCAACACAGCCGTAGGCCTGTTGTCAATGATTTTTTCTGTGGCCGCCAGTTATATCATTGGCGCAAGCATATCTTAAACAGCCAGGCTGATGATTATTATCGCCGGAGAATGAAAGAACGAGCTTTAACGAGATTAAGTTATATTTTTACAGACCCGGGATGCTACCCTCGCCAGGTAAATCAACCTGAAGCTGCATTACTTGAAAGCGACCAGTACAGAGTTTGTGTTTTACCCGGGTAAGATATATTATTGCCGTAACCAAATCCCCCGGCCGGGGTAAATAACAATAACAAGGGGAGATTGATTAAATGGGCTTTTTTAAAAAAATCAAGGATTTGCTGGAAGCCAACCTGAACGATTTGATAAACAAGGCTGAAGATCCTGAAAAAATGCTAAATCTGTATATAGAAAAGGCCACTGAAGAATTAAAGGATTTTAACATACAGGTAAACAGGGCCGTTGCTGATGAACTGCTGTTAAAACAAAAGATAGAAGGTACTGAAAAGGAAATTACATCCTGGATGACCCAGGCCAAAGTGGCAATCCAACAAAACAGGGACGACCTGGCCAAAATTGCATTGGACAGAAAACAAACCGCCGAAAGAACTTTGGAAGACCTTAAAATTCAATTAACTGAACAACAAACTGCCGTTCAGGAACTGCGTGAAAATTACAGAATTCTGGATGAAAAGCTTAGTAAGGCCAGGGCTGAAAAGGATGCGCTGATTATGCGGCAGCGCCGGGCCCAGGCCATGAAACAGGCAGGGGAAGCGGTAAATGAAGTTGCCAGCAGCAGTGCCCTGGGCGACTTTGACCGGATGAAGGACAAAGTTGAAAGAATGGAGGCGGAGGCCAGGGCCACCAGCCTTTCTCTTAACAACACTGTGGAAGACGAATTTGAAAAGTTAAAGAAGGATGCCCAAAAACAGTCGGTGGAGGACGAACTTGCAAGAATGAAGGCAGAGCTGTCTAAAAAGGACTGATTGAGATTTGGTAAAGTTTAAAAAGTCACTTACGCTGTGTATTTTATCAATATTTATCCTTTCCCTGCTGGCCGGTCCGGTGTTGGCCAGAGGAGCAAAAGGAGGATTTTCCGGAGGGGGGCGAAAAAGCTTTTCCACCGGAGCCAAAGGATACTCCAGCAGCAGCCAATCCGGCGGCTTTTCGGGCTTCTTTGGCAGCAAATCGTCCGGCAACACCTCCGGCGGAGGCAATGCAAATACACCCTCCGCCCCGGAGAGTTCAGCCGGAGGCGGCACAAGTTCCTACGGAAAAGGTTATACCACATCGGAAGGCGGGGGCTTTTCCACCCCCCGCCAAAACAGCCCGCCCACCCTGTACAGTGACTACGGTACGGGACAGAAGGGCTATTCCACCGGCAAAAGCTCCTATGGCACGGGTGTGGGCTCTTATTCCGGCAGTTGGAACAGGGAAACGTTTTCAGGCGGTTTAGATAAATATCCGTCCAAATCGCCGGTGGGCATCTTCGGCTCTCCACCCAAGCCACCGTATTATTATCATAACTATTACTGGGGGCTGCCCTGGTTCACACATTTATTCTTTCAGCCAAACTATTACTACACCC
>CBEULQ010000769.1:0-2027 GCA_965543975.1 uncultured Desulfocucumis sp.
GGCATACGCGATAGTAAGCCGTGACTGGAGTTCAGACGTTGCTCTTCCGATCTATCCACAAACAGTCAGGTTCTGTATGTTGCAGACGAACCCAGCCAACCGGTACATGACGTTCATCGCATCAGTACATTCCGACAGTTTGTGGATGTCCCCGGAGTGATGCCCGGCATGGATGCAGAAGTGCATGCCTCGGTTGAATTTGTAGCAGCGGTTTTCAAAGACTGCCAAATAGACTTAACAATAATTATTAAACTAGATGTACGAGTCCTAAAAATCATCCAAAAAGATGTTGTAACAAAAATCCTTTCGTAACATTAATTTAATGGGCTGACCTAAACGATAGGTCAGCCCTTTTTGAATGTTAATTCTTATATTATGACATCCAAGGGCATGTTATTCTTATATTAAAAGTTTAGCCTGGCCCCGGCGCATTCTTTTTCAGTTTGCTTTACCCAGTGCTTGTGCCAGATCATTAATAATGTCGGCGGCGTCCTCCAAACCCACCGAAAGCCTGATCAAGCCGTCATTAATGCCCATTTTCATGCGTTCTTTCTGCGGAACCGCCGCGTGGGTCATAGAGGCGGGATGCTGGATTAGGGTTGCCACATCTCCCAGGCTGACTGCCAGGTGACACAACTGTAAGCTGTTCAGCAAACGTTTGCCTGTTTCCAGGCCCCCCTTCACCTCAAAGGCTATAAGGCCACCAAAGCCGGTCATCTGCCGCTTTGTCAATCCATGCTGTGGGTGGGACGGCAGGCCAGGGTAATAAACCCTGTCTATCAAAGGGTGGTCCTCCAGAAAACGGGACACCTGCAGGGCGTTGTGACAGTGTCTGTCCATCCGCACCACCAGTGTCTTTAACCCCCTCAGACATAACCATGCGTCAAAGGGGCTGATGACGCCGCCCAGATCCTTTAATGTGGTATGCCGGACGATATCCAGAAAATCTTTTTTACCCGCCGCCACGCCGGCGATTAAATCCCCGTGACCGCTTATATACTTGGTGGCGCTGTGCACCACAACGTCCGCCCCATACTTTAAAGGCCGCTGCAGGTATGGAGACATAAATGTATTGTCCACCACCACCTGTGCCCCGGCGCCATGGGCAAGGGCGGATACCGCCGCTATGTCCACCAGCTTCATGGTGGGATTGGCGGGTGTTTCGAAATATACCACTTTCGTGTTTTTCCTGACACTACGTTCCACGTTTCGGGGATCGGACATATCAGTAAAGGTCGCCTCCACCCCGAACCTTGGCAGCATATGCAATAACAAGGTAAATGTACTGCCGTAAAGGGTTTCGTCGGCCAGTATGTGGTCACCGCTTTTCACCATTGCCAGCAGCGTTCCGGTTATCGCCGCCATGCCGGACCCAAAAGCAAGGGCCGCCTCGCTCCCTTCCAGGGCGGCTATATTTTCCTCCAGCGCAGCCTGGGTCGGGTTGCCTATCCGGGAGTATATGTATCCGGACTCCTGACCGGCAAAACGGGCGGCGGCCCGGTCCACATCCGGAAAAGAGAAGGTAGAGGTCTGATAAATAGGGGTTGACAAAGCCCCCGTTTGTTGGTCGGGACTCTGGCCGGCGTGAACCGCCAGGGTGCCAAATCCGTACACCTTTTGATTATGTATATCCATAAAATATCGCCTCCCGGTAGTTTATGGGCTGCAAAGCGCCATTATTCATGGTAAATCCCCGGAGGTTTTTGGAGTCTATAGAGGGTGCCTCTTTTCAGCGTAACATTTTCTATAGCTTAATATATTGACGGGGTTAAGAGGTAATGTCTTATTTATCGTAGAATGATATATTTTAGTATAAATTGGGGACGTTCCTTATCTTCCGTAAGTCAATCGTCGGAGGTCGGATTTCTTGTTAGAATTCACTTTGCAAAATTCCTTTTTAAATCTGACTTCTGATTACTGACTACTAAAATAAAGGTGTGTCCCCTAACCTAATAAGGAGTGCTTTATGCTGGAAATCAGAAATGCTGAAAAAGAAGATTTTGATAATATTTGGCCCATTATTCATG